>LR026961.1:1922701-1927809 GCA_900498135.1 uncultured Desulfatiglans sp. | reverse complement strand
GTGGCTTTGCGTGCGAGCTTACTGATCTGGGGATTCACATTGAACAGATGCTGCTGGCCGCTCAGCATGGCCTCGATGCAGTTGGCCAGGTCTTTATAGTGTTCCGGTGAAACATCGGCGGTTCCGAGGTTGAGTATCAAGCGCTGTCTCGGTCCGTTCTTCGTCCGAACGTTTTCGACGAGATGCAAATACTCGTAGACCTTCTTGGAGTGGCGATTGGATTTACGTACCCGTTTAATATACATGCTCAGAGGCATACCACTTATAGAGCTGCCTGTAAAGCAGAAAATGCATCTATGGGTCACTACAAACGCCAAAAACAAGGCCTGAGAACTGAAAAATCAAATGCTTATGTCTGTAGATAGGTTGATTTTAGGGCCAAAATAACCCCCAATCTGGGATTTTTGGCAAACTTGGGCCAGGTGGAGGCCATCGTCGAGATTACCCGCAACGTCACTCGAGGCTCAGTGGGCGGCGGCGAAGACCTGCTCGATCCCAATCCTGTGGTGGACATCCTCGAGGTCAGCCAAGGGGCGACCATCTTCCAAGAGGGCGTGGACTGGCAGCAGTCGGGCAACCATGTCGACTGGCTTGGCTCCGGCAACGAACCGGCCATCGGCACCACCTACACGGTGCGCTGGACCTACACCAAGCAGATGATCAAGGGCACCGACTACGTGGATAGCGGCTGGTTCGGGCAGGCCAACCATCCGGCGGCCGGAAACTACTTCTATCTGGTGACCGCCTACAACGCCACCGGCGAGACGGTCTTCAACGCCGCTGCGGTCATTGCCCGGGCCACAACCGCCGGGGAGATGAACAAGCTCTCCTGGCTGCCGGTCAGCGGCGCGACCGGCTATCGCGTCTACCGGGCCGCCACCAACGGCGCACGCACCGACTACAAGCGACTGATGGAACTGGGCAGCGAGGCGCTCTCCTATGTCGACGACGGTGTCGAGGAGATCGGCACCGCTTCGCCTCCGGCCACCAACACGGCCGGACTCACCATGTCGCCGGTGCAGCTCGAGCTGGGCAACCTCAACGTGATCAACTTCGGGCGCGGCAGCCTCGGCGATCAGCCGGTGAACGGCTCCAACTGCAGCTTGGACTACGACTATTACCTCGGCCGCCGCGACATCGTTTACGCCACCACCACAGAGATTAAGCGCCTCGAAGGGGCTCCGGCCGATTCCCCGAAGCTTCCCATCGTCCCGGAAAACGCCCTGGGGCTGTGCAGCATCGACTGCCCGCCCAACTCCACCGACATGGAGATCCGCAACTTCGGCCTGACCCGCATCACCATGGACCAGATCCACGACATCATTCAGGACGTGGAGGACCTGAAGTACAACGACGCCCAGTACCAGATGAACAACGAACTGCAGAACCGGGACGCCCAGACCAAGAAAGGCATCTACTCGGACGACTTCTCGAATACCGCCCAGTCGGACATCTACCACGCCGAATGGGACGCCCGAGTGAACGAGATCGCCCGTTTCGTCGCGCCGGACCGCATTCCGCACTCCACGGTGCTCTCGGTCGATCAGGCGGGCAGCAATGCGAGCTTCTTCGGCAGCCTGGCGCTGCTGCCGGGCAACGAGACCGTGCTGGTGGAGCAGAACGACTGGTCCGAAGAGCGCAACATCAACCCCTACGCGGTGTTCGACAAGCCCCCGGCCATGCTGCAGATCACGCCCAACCTCGGGCGACGCGGCCAGACCGGTATCGCCGTCACCGGCATCAACTTCACCCCGAGCAAATCCGGCATCGTGCTGCGCTGCGACGGCCAGGTGATGGCCAGCAACCTGATCAGCGACGAGGCCGGTCGTGTGACCGCCTCCTTCACCATTCCGACCAACGCCCGCAACGGCAATCGGATCGTGGAGATGGCCGACGGCGTCTATTCGGCCCGGGCCAGCCTGCAGATCAACGATCCGCTGGTCATCACCCGCATCGAGCGCATCATCGAGAACCGCATCATCCGCGTGCCCGTGGTGCAGGTGGTCTGGCGCACCCAGACCATCTTCGTGCCCCGTGACCCGCTGGCCCAGACCTTCAGCTTCACTCGGAATCAGGTGATCTCCAGCATCGGCCTGCAGTTCACCGCCAGGGACCCGAGCATTCCGGTCACGGTGCAGATTCGCGGCGTCACCACCGGTCTGCCCAACGGCGTGGTGTTCGCAGAGAAGGTACTGGCCCCGAACGAGATCAGCCTGAGCGGCGAGACCCGCATTCGCTTCGACGACCCGTTCTACGCCGAGGCCAATACCAGCTATGCCGTGGTGCTGCTGACCAACAGCACCAATTACAAGGTGCGCACCGCCACCCTGGGCAAGATGGGCCGCTGGGGCATCATCACCCGGCAGACCTACATGGAGGGCGTGCTGCTGGAGAGCTCCAACGCCGAGACCTGGACGCCACTCAACGGCTCCGACCTGGCGATGAAGATCTACGGCTACAACTTTCAGTCCGAGGGGATGATCCGCTTCCAGCCGATTACCGGCGTGCAGTTCTCCGACATCAACCTCGACGAATACTCGGCCATCCCCCAGGGCACTGGCCTCGACTGGGAATACTCCACCGACGGCGGCGTGACCTGGGACGCCATGGTTCCCGCCGAGGAGGAACGGCTGCCCAACCTCGCCACCCGGGTCCAGATCCGCGTGCGCCTGAGCAGCTCGCTTGCCAACGACACCCCGGCCATCAACTTCCGCGACGTCAACCTGGTGGGCTACCTCAACAAGACCACCGGGGCCTACCTGACCCGCGAGAACGAGCTGACCCAGGGCGTGGAGTCGACCAAGGCCTATGTGCAGATGCAGATCCCCAGCGGCACCACCCTGCAATGGTTCGCCAGCAACGACGGCGGCCTGACCTGGGAGGCGATGACCATCCAGGGCACCCGGCCCATCGACGAGAACTGGACCGAGTACACCCTGGTGCGCACCTTCACCGACAACACCGGCAACAAGGTCCGCTACAAGGCCGAGATGACCGGAACACCGCTGATCTACCCGCGCATCCATTCGCTGGGCGCGACCCTGAGCTAAGGAGGCACGGCCATGATCGTTCGACGCAAAGGCGGACTGACCGAGTTCATACCCACGCCGCAGGAGAAGCGCGACGGGCTGATCCGCGACCACGCCCTGGGCCTGCTGGAGAATCTGCACCAGCGCCTTGCGCGGCTGGAACGGGCATCAAAGCTCCCGACCGACGAAGCGGAGGCCTTCACGGCGCTGCTGGCGCGGATGCGGGCCGATGAGTCGCGCAACCTCGAGCTGCACGCCAGCCTGATCACCTCGGACACCGCCTCCGGCTGACCGGCTCACTGCCACCGCCAACCCAGAAACCCCGGATACGGCCAGCCCGTTCCGGGGTTTCTGCCGTCTGTGCGCCGCCCAATCCGGCCAAGTTCGCAAGCCATTGAAAATAAAGGTGTTAAATGTCGGCTTTGGCTGTTCTTCTACTTGATTTGTGTCCGGAAAGAAGCATTCATTCATGGTGTAAGCGAAGGCTAAATAGCCTTGCCAGACAACGACTTAGAAGCGCCATGAACGACGGAGGCACGCATGAACCTGAAAGAGATCCACTACGGGATCGAGATCGAGACCGTAAAACGCACCCGGGAGCAGATCGCCTGGGCCATCCACTCGGTGGTGGGCGGCACGGTCCGCCATGTTGGTATCCCCAGCAGCTATGACCCCTGGGAGGTCGAGGACCTGCGCGGCCGCGTCTGGAAGGTGGTGGGGGACGCATCCCTGACCAGCGTCCCGGCCCATCTGCGAGCCGAGGTGGTCAGCCCGGTGCTCGGCTACGACGACATCCCGCAACTGCAGGAGGTGGTCCGGGCCATCCGCCGCGCCGGAGGCAAGATCAACAGCCAGTGCGGCATCCATATCCATATCGACGCCGCGCCCTTCGACGGCAGGCACCTGGGTAACCTGGCCAAGATCATCTACAAGCAGGAACCGCTGATCCTCCACGCCCTCGACATCAGCCGCGACCGACTCAACCGCTACACGCGGCCGGTCAGCGACGAGCTGATCCAGCGCATCGAACAGCATCGCCCCCGCACCAAGGACCAGCTCAACCGCATCTGGTACGGCTACCACAACCGGCAGCCTCAGCACTACGACAGCACCCGCTACCACGGGGTGAACCTGCACAACGTCTGGTACCGGGGCACGGTAGAGTTCCGCTGGTTCGAGGCGACCCTCCACGCAGGACGGATCAAGGCCTACCTGCAATTCTGCCTCGCGGTCGCCGCCAAGGCGCTCAATGGCCGGGCTGCCTCCAGCCGCAAGCGGGATTTCGATCCCCAGAGCGCCAAGTACGACTTCCGGGTCTTCCTGCTCCACCTTGGCCTGATCGGCGACGAGTTCAAGACCGCCCGCAAGCATCTGATGGCCAACATGCCCGGCGACGCCGCCTTCAAGAACGGACGGCCCAAACCGGAGGACGTCCTTCCGGACGAAACCGAAACCACCACTCTCACCAACGAGGCCGGGCAAGTTCCCGGCCTCACTGTTTAAGGAGGTGCCCCATGAAGATTCTGATTCGCTCCACCACGCTGGACGGCGAACCGATCCCCGGCAGCGGGGAAACCATCCAGGCCGCCGACTGCCTCGAAGTTGTCGAGCTGATGCGCGGCCAGACGCCGTTTACCGCCAGCCGTGCGCCCCGGGACTACATGTCCGAGGTGCTCTCCGGCATCGAAGGCGGGCCGACCCAGCCATTGCCGGAGGATGCCACTGCTGCGGCCGCCGAGTTTCTGACCCGTCTGGCCCGGCACGGCCTGATCGAGTTTCTGCCCGACGACAAGGCCAGCGTTCCCTGGCCGGAACGCTTCCTCGAAGCCCTGGAGACGGTGCGGCTCTCCGGGCGCACCAACATGCTCGACCACCCGGAGGTGACCCGGCTGACCGCCGAGATGGGCTACCCGGAGGTGGCCGAGTGGCTGGCGGACCACCGGCGCGAATACGCGGCCTTCGTCCTCGAAGGGACGAGACCGCTTGTTGGTTGGCAGAATATGCTGTCGGGAAGGGGCCGTATTTTTCACAAACGCTTGACTAGAGGGGGTCGGATGTCGAATTATTCTGGCTTTGGGA
>LR026961.1:1879628-1919116 GCA_900498135.1 uncultured Desulfatiglans sp. | reverse complement strand
AGCAACGGACCTCCTGGGATCATCACCAGGGCGAACGGAGGAAAAATGCCTATATCAATACAACCATCGCCAAGGCCAAGACCATCATCCAAAACAAGTCTGTCCAAATTACCCCGAAAATCACCACCAATCGTCCAGGATAATCAGAAAAAAACCGTCAGATTATTGTGAAAGACGACACCGCTGCTCGGCAAGAACTTCGGCGGCAAGGAGGACCCGGCTCCATGTGCGGACAAGTAGGCATCATCTTCGGGCACAAGCGCAGACGGCCCGACGAGCGGGATTACCTGCGCGAGGTCTTCATCCGCATGCTGCTGCACAGCGAGGAGCGCGGCCCGCACGCCTCCGGTCTGGCCTGGCTCAAGACCGACGGCAGTCACCGCATCTTCAAGCGGCCGATGCGGGCGCACGAGCTGGTCTACGAGAAGACGTTCCAGGAGCTGCTCGGGCAAGTCGACAACGAGACCACCATCCTCATGGGCCACACTCGCTGGCGCACCCGGGGCAACGAATTCAACAACCGCAACAACCATCCCATCCGGGCCGGGATCGTCATCGGCACCCACAACGGAACCATTTACAACGCCAATTACCTGTTCCGCCGCTGGAAGCTGCGACGCGTCGCCGAGGTGGACAGCGAGATTCTGTTCCGCCTGGCCGCGAAAGCTGCGCGGGACGGTGCCATGGATATCGAGCGGTTCAAGGCGCGCCTCAGGCGCTGCCGCAGGCAGATCACCGCCGTCATCGCCTGCCGGACCGACCCGGGCACCGTCTTTGTGCTCAAGGGGAACAGGCCGTTGGAATTGCGCTGGCATCCCCGCCGCCAGGCCCGTCCTCTACGCTTCGGAACCCGTATACCTCGACGCTGTGCTCGCAGAGGAGAAGGGCTGGAGGGAACTTCAGGTCCCGCCCATGAGCCTGATGGTGTTCCGGCGCGAGGACCTGGCCGCATATTCGGTGGAGCCCTTCGCGTTCATCTCCCAAGAGAGGAAGGGGGCAAAACCATGACATACACCTCAATAAACCAGGCAATGAACCCAACAGAACCCTTGAAGCCGAACACAAACGGAATGCTGAGACTCTTCGTCTACGGCACACTGAAGCGCGGTTTCTGGAATCATGACCGTTTCTGCCGGGGCGTTCTTGATATCTGGGAAGCCGAGGTCCGCGGCCGCCTTTACGAAATGCACTCGGGTATTCCCGCCCTACAGGTTCCGGACGGGGATGTCCTCGCCCACGGCACTTCGGACGTTTGGGCCGACGTGGCCACACAGGCGGGCCTTTCCGAACAGGTGGCGCATACCCCGTACCGGCCCTGCAAAGCGCCACAGCGGGCGACTGGAGCCGCGTGTACGGGGAGCTTCTCACCTTCAACGATCCCGAGTCGCGCCTGCCCGCCATCGAACGCCTGGAGGGGTTCCGTCCGGGCGGATCGAGCCTGTACAGACGGGTCCTCGTGCCGGTATGTATTACCGGAATGGTCCAGCCCGCATGGCGTTACATCGGGGATTCCTGTCTCCAACCCGACTTGCGTTTGTGATCCCTTCCGGCACCTGGGGACGGGCAATCCCCTGACTTCTTGATGTTTTTACAGAATTAACGATTGACATTAACTGTCACTAACGATAACCTATCTGGCAATTATTAGGAGGGGGCGGCAAAATGCGTTCGCGGCCATGGGAAGGGGCCATATTGATGGAAAAACCGAAAGATGTTCTCAACATAAACGAACTGGCCAGTTATTTGGATATTCCCAAATCGACAATTTACAAGCTGGTTCGGGAAGGCAAGATCCCGGCCCAGAAAGTGGGGCGTCACTGGCGGTTTCACAAGGAAACCATCGATGCCTGGCTCGGTAACCGAGATGAGGTGGCAAAATCATGAATATGAAGGTTCACAACGGCATTGCCAATTTCATCTGGAACATTGCCGACGATGTGTTGAGGGATGTCTATGTACGCGGTAAATACCGGGACGTGATTCTGCCCATGACGGTGATCCGCCGGCTTGACTGTCTGCTGGAGCCGACCAAGGATGCCGTGCTGGCCATGAAGAAGCAGCTGGACAAGGCCGGCATCGCTAATCAGGAGGTCCCCCTTTCCAAATCCGCCGGGCAGGCGTTTTACAACACTTCGGCGTTTACGCTGAAACGCTTGCTGGACAATCCTAAGCAGTTAAAGGCCAATTTCGAAGCCTACCTGGACGGTTTTTCCACCAACGTCCAGGAGATCATCGACAAGTTCGACTTCCGCAACCAGCTCAAGCGGCTGGACGAAGCCGACCGACTAGGCCATCTCATCGAAAAATTCGTCGATCCCCAGATCAACCTGGGCCCGGAGCCGGTTCTCGACGGACAAGGAAAAATCAAACTGCCGGGTTTGGACAACCATGCCATGGGCTCGCTGTTCGAGGAACTGATTCGGCGCTTTAACGAGGAAAACAACGAGGAGGCCGGCGAACATTTCACCCCGCGGGACGCGGTGCGGCTGATGGCCAACCTCATCTTTTTGCCCGTGGCCGACCGGATCGAGTCGGGCACCTACCTGGTGTACGATTGCGCCTGCGGAACCGGTGGCATGTTGACCATCGCGGAAGAGACCCTCATGGAAACGGCGCGCCGGCACGGCAAGGATGTGGGCATTCACCTGTACGGCCAGGAATCCCAGCCGGAAACCTACGCCATCTGCAAGGCAGACCTGCTGTTGAAGGGCGAGGGAGACGAAGCGGAGAATATCTGTTACGGCTCCACCTTGTCTTCAGACGCGTTTCCGAGCCTCGAGTTCGACTTTATGCTGGCCAATCCACCGTACGGCAAAAGCTGGAAGACCGATCTCGACCGGCTTTGCGGCGGCGATAAAAAGGAAATGCAGGACCCGCGCTTTGTGGTTTCCCATGGGGGAGATCCCGAGTTCAGCTTGGTCACCCGCTCCAATGACGGACAGATGATGTTTCTGGTCAACATGCTCAGCAAGATGAAACAGGAAACCGCGCTGGGCAGCCGCATCGCCGAGGTGCACAACGGGTCGTCCCTTTTCACCGGCGACGCCGGCCAGGGGGAATCCAACATCCGCCGATGGATCATTGAAAACGATTGGCTGGAGGCGATTGTGGCCTTGCCGATGAACATGTTTTACAACACCGGCATCGCCACCTACATCTGGGTGCTCTCCAACCGCAAGTCCGAACAGCGAAAGGGCAAGGTGCAGCTCATCGACGCCACCGAGTGGTGCAGTCCCTTGCCAAGGAACCTCGGCAAGAAGAATTGCGAGTTGACCGCCGAGCATATCCGGACGATCTGCGATACGTTCCTGGCGTTCAAGGAAACCGATCACGCCAAGATCTTTCCCAACGAAGCCTTCGGGTACTGGAAAATCACCGTCGAACGGCCTTTGCGCCTCAAGGTGGACTTGTCCGAGCTCGCCCTGCGCCGCTTCCGGAAAACCTGCGATACGGAAAAACAAGTGCCCCTGGCCAACTTGGCCGAGCGCGTGGCCGAGGCTATGGGGCCGGGTCCCCATATGGATTTCAATGCGTTCATGGCGGCCGTCTCATCGGACGCGGACGTCCACAATGTAAAACTTACCGCCAAGCGCAAGAAACTGCTCCAAACCGCTCTGGCCGAAACAGACCCGGACGCGCAACCGGTCATCCGCAAGATCTACAAATCCGGCAAGACCCAGCCCGATTCCCTTTGCGGCCGTTATGCCGTCGAGTTGGGCGGCAAGTCCCGCGTGGTGGAATACGAACCCGATACGGCCCTGCGGGACACCGAGCAGGTGCCGCTGCTCGAAGAGGGCGGAGTTGAAGCCTTTTTCCGGCGCGAAGTGCTGCCCCATGCAATCGACGCCTGGATCGACGATGGCAAGACCCAGATCGGCTACGAGATCTCTTTTGCGCGTCATTTTTACAAGCCGCAGAATCTGCGCAGCCTGGCTGAAATCGAGGCCGATATCCGCGCCCTGGAGTGCGAGAGCGACGGTCTGCTGGAAAACATCCTGGAAAAAGTGGAGGGTGCGGCATCATGACGACCAAGTTGAACGGAGAGCCGACATGATGAGCACGGTGCTGAAGCCTTATCCCGAATACCGTCCTTCCGGTTTGCCATGGTTGGGAACCATCCCCTCCCATTGGGAGGTACGGCGCAACGGGAGGCTCTTTGCCCAGCGCAACGAAACCGGCTATCCCGACCTGCCCATTCTGGAGGTGTCGCTGAAAACCGGCGTTCGCATCCGGGATCTGGAAAACGCCAAGCGCAAGCAGGTCATGTCCGAGCGCGAAAAATACAAACGGGCGGTCAAGGGCGACATCGCCTATAACATGATGCGCATGTGGCAGGGCGCTGTCGGGGTCGCCCCGGAAGACGGGTTGATCAGCCCGGCGTACGTGGTGGCCCGGCCCCTTGACGGCACCGACAGCCGTTATTTCGCCTATCTCTTCCGCACCGGAGCCTACATGAGCGAGGTGAACAAGTATTCCCACGGCATCGTGACCGACCGCAACCGGCTTTACTGGGACGAGTTCAAGCAGATGCCATCGCCCTTTCCGCCGCTGGAAGAACAAAACGCTATCGCCGATTACCTCGACCGCAAGGACACGGAAATCCGAGAGTTCATCCGCAACAAACGCAGGCTCGTGGCATTGTTGAATGAATGTAAACTGATGATAGTCAACGAAGCGGTCACAAAGGGAATCGATTCGAATGTGAAGCTTAAACCGTCTGGGATTGATTGGCTTGGAGATATTCCGGAGCATTGGGAGGCCAGACGGCTCCGCACGCTGGCTGCGGTCAGGGCCAGTGGCGTTGACAAGATCACGAACGAGGACGAAGTCCCGGTAATGCTGTGCAATTACGTGGACGTTTACAAGAACGACCGCATCACAACTGCTCTTGAATTCATGAAGGCCACGGCCAGGCCAGAAGAGATTCGCGCATTTGAACTGAAAGCGGGTGACGTGATCATCACCAAAGACTCCGAAAGTTGGGACGATATCGCGATCCCCACCTTCGTTCCCGAGGCGCTGCCAGGCGTGGTATGCGCCTATCATTTGGCCTTGATAAGACCTTTCTCAGGGGAAATTGAAGGCGAGTTTCTGTTCAGGGCGTTCTCTTCCGACCCGGTGGCAGACCAGTTCCGGATTGCCGCCACCGGCGTGACTCGCTTTGGCCTATCGCAAGGTGCAATCAAAGGGGCGTTCTTCCCGCTCCCGCCTTTGGAAGAGCAGCAAGCGATTATTGTTCACATCAATGAGAAGTGCGCAGAGATCAGCCAGGCGATTTTAAGGGCCGAGCGCGAGATCGAGCTGATCGAAGAATACCACACCACCCTGATTTGCGATGCGGTGTTTGGCCGGCTGGACGTTCGCCATCTCGCTAAGCCGGAGAAGAGGCGCAAGCCCAGTGTTCATTTCTGCCGTTCGGTGTTGGCCGCTGAAATCGTGGATCGGCACAGGGATACGCCGCGATTCGGCTGGATCAAGCTGCAAAAGGCGATCCTGCTTGCCGAACGACATCTGGAACTGGAAGAGATCCAGAGTCGGCCGGTGCGGGCGGCGGCCGGACCGTTCGACAACGCCATGATGCGTTCGGTGCACGCCCAGATGAAACGCTCGAAATGGTTCGATCCCCAGCGCCAGGAGGGCGGCGGCATTGCGTACCTGCCCATGGAGAAGTGCGGGGCGCATCGCAACTATTTTGACCGGTATTGGGGGGACCGGAAGACGTCCTTCGACCGTCTCATGGAACTGATTCATCCGATGAAAACCGAGCAGATCGAAATCGTGGCCACGCTCTATGCGGCCTGGAACGATTTCCTGATCCAAGGCGAAACGGTGGATGACGACCGTCTGGTGGACGAAGTGCTGAACCGCTGGGACGCCTCTAAAAAGCGCATTTCAGAGGACCGCTGGCGCGCGGCCATTGATTGGATGCGGGAAAAGAACCTGGTGCCCAAGGGGTACGGCCGCGCCACTGAAAGGGTGCAGGACGGGGATTGCTGATGCCGACGACCGACACAAGCGAAAAAGGGCTGGAAACCCTGATCATCGAATCGCTTACCGGAAAAAGCCATCCGGAGGAAAGCGAACCCAGCCAGGTGCGGGACCCTCAGGCCGGATACGGCGGGGCCGGTTATGTGGAAGGGGCTGCGGCGGATTATGATTCCGACCATGCCGTGGACCCGGTCAAGCTGATGGCCTTTTTGGAAAAGACACAGCCCAAGGTCGTCGAGACGCTTCAAATTGGTCAGGAGGGCGTCAAGCGCCAGCAATTTCTTCACCGGCTTCAAGGGGAAGTGGCTAAACGGGGGATCATCGATATCCTGCGCAAGGGCGTTCGCCACGGTCCGGCGTCCGTGAATCTGTTTTACGGCACCCCTACCCCCGGCAACCGGAAAGCTGCCGAACGATTCGCCGCCAACATTTTCAGCGTTACCCGCCAGTTGCACTACAGCAAGGACACCCCCCAGCTCGCCCTTGACCTGGCGGTGTTCATCAACGGATTGCCGCTGGCCTCCTTTGAACTCAAGAACCGGCTGACCAAGCAGACGGTTGAAGATGCCGTCAACCAGTACAAACACGACCGGGACCCCAAGGAACTGCTGTTTCAATTCGGCCGCTGCGTCGTCCATTTTGCAGTGGATGATCACGAGGTACGCATGTGCACCCATCTCAAGGGCAAGGGCAGCTGGTTCCTGCCGTTCAACAAGGGGTTCAACGACGGGGCCGGTAATCCGCCCAATCCGGACGGACTGGAGACCGAGTATCTCTGGAAAGAGGTTCTGAGCAAAACTGTTCTGACGGATATTATCGAAAACTATGCGGGCATCGTGGAAGAGACCGACGAGAGGGGTCGCAAGCGCCGAAAACAGATCTTTCCCCGGTTCCACCAGCTTGATGTGGTCCGCCGTCTGTTGGCCGATGCTGCATCCAACGGTGCTGGCAAGCGTTATCTCATCCAACATTCGGCCGGTTCGGGCAAGAGCAATTCCATTACCTGGCTGGCCCATCAGCTGGTGGAATTGAAGCGGGACGGCCGCCCGGTATTCAATTCCATTGTGGTGGTGACCGACCGGCGGGTCCTGGACAAACAGATCCGGGACAACATCAAACGCTTTGCCCAGGTGTCGGCGGTGATCGGCGCGGCCCAGCGAGCCGGAGATCTCCGGAAGTTCCTGCAGTCCGGCAAGAAAATCATCATCTCCACGGTTCAAAAGTTCCCATTCATTTTGGATGAGATCGGGGACGAGCACCGGGGCCGCAAATTCGCCATCATCATCGATGAAGCCCATTCCAGCCAGGGAGGACGGACCGCCGCCCAGATGAACGTGGCTTTGGCCGAACAGGGCGGTCCCGATGAAGAGGACACCACCGAAGACGAAATCAACCGGCTGATGGAATCACGCAAGATGCTGGCAAACGCCAGTTATTTTGCGTTTACCGCCACGCCCAAAAACAAGACCCTTGAGTTGTTCGGAGATCCCTGGCCCGAAGGGGACAAGGTGAAGCACCGACCTTTTCACAGCTACACCATGAAACAGGCCATCGAAGAGGGCTTCATTCTCGATGTGATCAAGCATTACACCCCAGTGGGCAGCTATTACCGGCTGATGAAAACGGTGCCCGACGATCCGGAATTCGATACCAAAAGAGCGCGAAAGAAGCTCCGGCGATATGTTGAATCCCACGATCACGCCATCCGGCAAAAGGCCGAGATCATGGTGGACCATTTCCACGAGCAGGTCATCGGCCATAACAAGATTCGCGGGCAGGCCCGCGCCATGGTGGTCACAGGCGGCATCGAGCGGGCGGTCCAGTATTTCAGCGCCTTCGAAGCCTATCTGAAAGAGCGTAAAAGCCCCTACCGGGCCATCGTGGCGTTTTCGGGCGAGCATGAATACGGCGGCCGCAAGGTGAGCGAGGCATCGCTGAACGACTTTCCCAGCGCCAAAATCCCCGAACAGTTCCGCAAGGCCCCTTACCGTTTCCTGATTGCCGCCGAAAAGTTTCAGACCGGTTTCGATGAACCGTTGCTGCACACCATGTATGTCGACAAGCACCTGGCGGGCATCAAAGCGGTACAGACGCTTTCCAGGCTCAACCGCGCCCACCCCGGCAAGCACGACACTTTCGTGCTCGATTTCATGAATGACGCCGACACCATCCAGGCGGCTTTCACCCAGTATTACCGAACCACGATCCTGAGCGAGGAAACCGACCCCGACAAGCTGCACGACCTGAAAGCGGATCTGGACAGCTACCAGTTGTACACCGGCAGCGATGTGGAACAGCTGGTGGAGCGATACATCAACGGTGCGGACCGAGACACCCTGGACCCGATCCTAGACGGCGCTGTGGCGAACTACCTGACCGATCTGGATGAGGACGGCCAGGTGGATTTCAAGGGCAAGGCCAAGGCGTTTGTCCGTACCTACAATTTCCTGGCGGCCATTCTGCCGTATACGAGTGCTGATTGGGAAAAATTGTCCATCTTTCTGAACTTCCTGATTCCCAAGCTGCCCGCGCCCAAGGAGGAAGATCTGTCCAAGGGCATCCTGGAAACTATCGATATGGACAGCTATCGGGTGGAAGTCAAAGCCAAGATGGCGTTGCAGTTGGCCGACGAGGATGCGGAAATCGGGCCGGTTCCCACCAGCGGCGGCGGCCGCAAACCCGAGGCGGAGCTGGATCACTTGAGCAACATCATCAAGACGTTCAACGAACAGTTCGGCAATATCGAGTGGAAAGACGCCGACAAAATCGGCAAGGTCATCAGCGAGGAGATTCCCGAAAAGGTGGCCGCCGACAAAGCCTACCAGAACGCCATGCGCAACTCGGACAAGCAGAACGCCCGCATTGAACACGACAAGGCCCTGCAGCGGGTCATGATGGACCTGCTTTCCGACCACACCGAATTGTTCAAGCAATTCTGCGACAACCCCGGCTTCAAGAAGTGGCTTTCGGACACCGTCTTCGGGGTCACCTATCAAATCTAAGCTTTCCAGCCTGAACCAAGCGCACCAATAATCTTGTAACTACTCGATATCTAATAATATATTGCCACAAGGTTAATCGCTTGAGGTCAGCCGGGCTCAAGTCTGATTTTTTCAAAAAATGTTGGACTTGGCCTTGCACCTGTCGTATCATGTGTTATATTTTAATTGAATTATTTCCTGGCGACCAGGTGACGGGAGGATCGGTCTTGTGGATCAAACAGTACGATTTCGTGATACTTATCAAGGAGGTCCGGGTCCAGCTCGACCTTAGCCAGGAGGATTTTGCTAGAGAGATCGGGGTGAGTTATGCCACCGTCAACCGGTGGGAGAACGGGCAGTTCATGCCATCCAAGATGGCATTGAGATGTGTCGAAACCTATTGCGACAGGATGATCGAACTGGGAAGGCTGCTGCTGCCCGATGACCTGTAAAGGAGGCTTTATAGCCTAAAACCCCAATAGATACGTTGACATATTGTTGATTCTGGACTTTTCGGGCAAATGGGACGAGATACTCTGGGATTGGCTGATGACAGCCTATTTATTGAAAAAGTAAAGCATACCTTCCAGGCGGCCGACGCCGACCTGCTGACCCGCGCACACGCTTATACGCAGGAAAAATTATGCGACGGAAATTCAGCAGGTTATAAGGCTGCCAACCTGCTTTTTGACCAGGACGCCGACGCGATCACCATCGCCGGCGCGCTCTTGGCTCCCCTTATTTGGCAAAACCTGACCGATATCGGCCATGTCAGGGAATTCTTCGGTCCGGAAGTCGCCACCGCGCTTGAAGACCTGCGGGACTCCTTTTTTATACCAATAGACGACCAGCCACGTGAAAGTGAAAACATTCATGCGTTGTTGACGTCTATTGACGGTATTCCCCGAAAGGCCGTTCTTTACATTACATTTCGCCTATTGGCTTTGGAATGTGCGACCGACGCATGCGAAACGACCGCCCAGCAGATGGCCCAGGAGACCCTCGACCTGCTGGTGCCCATAGCCAATCGCTTGAGTCTTGGGGATTTGCGGCGTCGGTTGGAGGACGCCTGCTTTCACGTTCTGGACCCGCAAGACTATGAAAAGCTGCGCGAAAAAGTCTCCCCCATCCAGTTGGAAGACGACAAGTGCCTTGAGATCCTTCTGGCTGGCGTCAAACGGTTGCTGGCAAACAGCGGCATCCAGGGACGAGTCCAGGGCCGCACCAAGAGCCTGCACGGTATTCGTCGTAAAATGGCGCGCACGGGCAAGACCCTGGAAGAGATCATGGACCGGGTCGGGCTGCGGGTCATCGTGACATCGGTTCCGGAATGCTACACCGTGCTGGGGCTGTTGCACGCCCATTTCAAGCCGATTCCCGGCACCTTCGACGATTACATCGGTCTTCCCAAGGACAATGGCTATCAGTCCCTGCACACCTGCGTCTATCCGGTACGCGAAATCTCCCACAAACCCATCGAGTTTCAGGTGCGCACTGAGCTGATGCACCTGGAGGCAGAGCACGGCACTGCGGCACATTGGCGTTATAAAAACGAGGCCGCGGCTGCTGAGCGCAACAACCATCGCACGCAATGGATGGAAGGCCTTGTCCGCCAGCTTCGGGAATCAGCCAACAGCGAGGCGTTTATCGAGCGGCTGCATCGGCAGGTTTTTCGGGACCACCTGGTGGTTTTTGGAAACGGCGGCCGAATTGTTCGCCTGGCGGAAAAAGCCACGGTGCGCGATTACCTGAAAATCATCAATGCCCATGTCCCCCAGGATGCAACGGTGAAAGTAAACGGCCGTGACGTCGCCTTGGATTTCGCGCTTAGGGACGGAGATTCCATAGCGGTTCCGGCAGATGGACCAGCGGTCGGTTCTCGCTTTGCCGAGGTCACGGCCAAAAAGGCCCTTTCAGCTGCGGGAGCATTGCGTCCGTTTGAAGCGCTGGCCGGCGACCGGGAATCGTCGGCCAACGCCGTGGCCCCGGACCCGTGACGGGAGAAATAAAATGATTAAATCGGGAAACAACCCTTCTTACCCACATAAAATTGCCTTGATCGGCAATCATTTGCCGCGCCAGTGCGGCATTGCCACGTTCACCACGGATTTGCTGGCGGGCCTGGCGGAAGAAAACCCGAACGGCGAGTGCTGGGCCGTGGTGATGAACGATATCCCCGAGGGGTATCGGTATCCGGCCCAGGTCCGCTTTGAGGTCAACCAGCGTGTTTTGGCCGAATACCGGCTGGCGGCGGATTTTTTGAACATGAACCGGGTGGAGGTGGTTTGTCTCCAACACGAATTCGGGATCTTCGGCGGCGAAAACGGTGCGCATGTGATGGAACTGCTCGGCAACCTGCGCATGCCGGTGGTCACCACCCTGCACACCGTGCTCCAGTCGCCATCGGCCGGCCAATTGGCCGTTGCCAAGCGCGTGGCTCAGCTTTCCGACCGCCTGGTGGTGATGAGCCAACGCGCGCGAGAGATCCTTCGTGAAGTGTACGGGGTGCCTGAAGCGAAAATCGTCCTCATTCACCACGGCATCCCCGACGTGCCCTTCGTGGACCCGAATTACTACAAAGATCAATACGGGGTCGAGGGACGCAAGGTCATCCTGACCTTCGGCCTGCTTTCTCCGGGCAAGGGCATCGAAACCATGATCGAAGCCTTGCCCGCCGTTGTAGCGCGCCATCCGGAGGTGGTTTACATCGTCCTGGGCGCAACCCATCCCCATGTGAAAAAGGAACAGGGCGAGTCCTACCGGCTGTCCCTGCAGCGCAGGGCCAGGGAACTGGGGATCGGCGACCATCTGATTTTTCACAACCGTTTCGTCAACCTCAAGGAGCTGTGTGAATTCCTGGGCGCGGCGGACATCTATGCGACCCCCTACCTAAACCAGGAGCAGATCGTTTCCGGAACCCTCGCCTATGCCCTGGGCAGCGGAAAGGCCACCATCGCCACCCCTTACTGGTACGCGGAAGAGATGCTGGCCGAGGGTCGCGGCCGGCTGGTGCCGTTCAAGGATTCAGCGGCCCTGGCCGAGCAGGTCAACGATCTACTAGACCACGAAGTGGAGCGCCATGCCATGCGCAAACGGGCTTACACCTTTTGCCGGGAGATGATCTGGAAAGAGGTGGCGCGCCAGTACCTGGAACTGTTCAATAAGGTGAAAGCGGAGCGGGCCCGTTCCCCCCGGCCGGTATTCCGCGCCAAGACCATGGATATGGCACCCCGTGAGCTGCCCCAGCCCAAGCTGGATCACATCATCCGCCTGTCGGACAACGTCGGTATCCTGCAGCACGCCAAGTACATCGTACCGGACCGCTACCACGGCTATTGCACAGACGACAACGCCCGGGCGCTGATCGCCGTGTTGATGGCCAGGGAAATGATCCCCAACAGCGACGCCGCCACCAACCTGGCTTGCACCTATATCAGTTTTTTACATCACGCGTTCAATGAAGAGACCGGCCGTTTTCGCAACTTCATGGGGTACGACCGGCGCTGGCTGGAACAGGTCGGGTCGGAAGACGGCCACGGCCGTGCGGTCTGGGGTTTGGGCGAGGCAGTGGCCCTGGCGGAATCGGCCGATATCCGGGACGCGGCCCGGGCGGTGTTTGAAAAGGCGCTGCCTGCCCTGACGGACTTCACTTTTCCCCGGACCTGGTCCTTTGCTTTAGGGGGCATTCACGCCTACTTGACCCGCTACAGCGGTGACAGCGAGGTCCGGCGCGTCCGGGAAACCCTGGCCGATAAACTTTTCGAAAAATACAAACAGAACGCCACCGACGAATGGCCGTGGATCGAGGACCGGCTCACGTACGCCAACGGCAAGATCGCGCAGGCCCTGATTCTCTGCGGCCGATATATGGACCGCGGCGAGATGCTCCAGGCGGGACTGCGAAGCCTGGAATGGCTCATGACGGTGCAGACTGACCCCAAGGGCCACTTTGTTCCGGTGGGCAATAACGGCTGGTACCCCCACGGGGGGACCAAAGCGCGGTTCGATCAGCAGCCTATTGAAGCGCTGGACATGATCGAGGCGTGCCGCGAGGCGTATGAAGCCACCAACGATTCGAAATGGGTCTCCCATGCCCAGCGCTGCCTGGAGTGGTTCCTGGGCCGCAACGATCTGAACGCGCCTTTGTACAACCACAAGACCGGGGGCTGCTGCGACGGACTCAACACGGACGGGCCCAACCGCAACCAGGGCGCGGAGTCGACCCTGGTTTGTTTTCTGTCCATGCTCCATCTCAACCGGATGCGCAGCAGCCAGATCGCCGTGGAAACCGCGACGGAGGAAACCGTTATTAGTCAAAAGGAGCAAGCGGTCCATGTCCAATAAGCCCATTGTAATGGTCAGTTCCTATCCCCCGCGTTTATGCGGCATCGCCACCTTTTGCGAGGAAGCCAGGGAGTTCATTCAAAAGGCCAACCCGGATCGAGAGGTGCTGGTGATCAGCCACACCGACGGCCAAGGCGACGGCGTGTTTCCCATCATCGACATGACCCGGCGCGACTGGTGGCGTCCGGTGGCCAAAAAAATTGAGAAGCTGGACCCTTACGTGGTGCATTTTGAACACGAATACGGCCTCTACGAATATCAAGGCCCACGAGGGGTGGGTGACGACAACGACGGCTTTCTCGATCTGTTGGAAGCCATCGGCAATATCCCCAACGTGGTGGAACCCCATACCGTTCATGGGCGGCTGAGGGATGCCGAGGCGGATTTCATCTATAAACTGACCCAGCGCAGCCACCTGGTGCTGTTCAAGTGTCATTACCAGAAATGGCGGCTGGATTGGACCTTCCACGGCCGGGAGTGGCCGACGCCGCGCAATATCATGGTGGTGCCGCATGGAGCGAGGTCGGACAAGCGCTGGGGCGTGCACGAGATACCCGCGCTGCGCAGGGAATTCGGCCTGGACAATATCGGACTGGCCGACCACGTGGTGGGCATGATCGGCTGGATTCAGTCCAACAAGCGTTGGGACATTTTGCTTTCCGTGTGGGAGGAGATCCACGACGAAATCAAATCACACACCGGGCAGCAGTGGGACTTGCTGGCCGCCGGTGCCATGCGCGACCCCAATCATCGCCAGGATTACGAGGATTGGAAATCCGATGTCAAGGTGCTGGCCGGCAAGGGGCTGGCCCATTACCACGAGTTCGTCCCTCGCGGCGACGACTATTACAAGATGATGGCCATCTGCGATTTTATTGTGCTGCCCTCGACGGACGAGACCCAGTCCGGCACCCTGGCGCGCATCATCGCCTTGAACAAGCCCTACATCACCACTGCGCCGATGGAAGGGCTGACCGCCCAGACCCTGGAAAGCGAGGGCGGCTTGCTCTTCACCACCAAGGAGATGCTGCGCCGGAAGGTGGTCAAGCTGGCAACGGATGAGGGACTGCGCCTGGAATTGGGAGAAAACCTGAAACGCTACCTCGACCATGTGGTCTGCTGGGAAGTGGTGGCCCGGCAGTACAACGAGGCCTACAAGCTGGCGCGCAAGGCGGCCCGGACCGGCCAGCCTGCTGTTTTGGATTTGGAGTTTTAAATCGGAGAAAAGGAAGAAAACATGAATCCTATGATTTTTAGAGAATATGACATCCGCGGCGTCGTGGACAAGGATTTCAATGTGGATGACGCGGAAAAAATCGGCCGCGGCTATGCAACCTATGTCGCGGAGCACGGCGGCAGACGTTGTGTGGTTGGCCGTGACTGTCGAATGAGTTCACAGGCGATTCGAGATGCCCTGATCAAGGGCATAACCAGGGGAGGTGTGGATGTGATCGATGTGGGACTTTGTCCCACGCCGCTTCTTTATTTTGCCAATCGGCACCTGGGAGCTGACGGCGGCGTCATGGTTACCGCCAGTCACAATCCGCCGGAATACAACGGATTCAAGATCTGTTTAGGAACCGACACCCTCTTCGGAGGCGAAATTCAGAAACTTAAAAAGATCATCGAATCCGGAGAATATGCCTCAGGCGAAGGATCGCTGGACGAATTCAGTATATTGCCCGTTTATTGCGACTACCTGGCCGACAACATTCGATTGGCGCGCCCCATGCGGGTGGCCGTGGACGCCGGCAACGGAACCGGCGGTTTGGCGGCCGGCCCTGTGTTGAAACGGCTGAATTGCAAGCTTTTCGAACTGTTCATGGAGCCGGATGGAACCTTTCCCAATCACGAGCCCGATCCCACGGTGCCAAGGAATTTGGAAACGTTATCCAGAACCGTGGTTGACCAAGGTTTGGAATTGGGTATCGCCTTTGACGGCGATGCCGACCGGCTTGGCGTGGTGGATGAAAGCGGGCGAATCATCTATGGCGACATGCTGATGGTCCTTTTCGCCCGTGAGATCCTCAAGGAAAATCCTGGCGGAAAGTTCATCGGGGAAGTGAAATGCTCCCAAGTCATGTACGACGAGATCGAACGCAACGGCGGCGTACCCATCATGTGGAAGACGGGGCATTCTCTCATCAAGAAGAAGTTAAAAGATGAAAATGCGCTTCTTGCCGGGGAGATGAGCGGGCACTTCTTTTTTAAGCACCGGTATTTCGGATTCGACGACGCCATCTACGCGGCTTGCCGCCTCATGGAGATTTTGTCCAAGGACAACAAACCCCTGTCCGCTTATCTTTCGGATCTGCCCAAAACCTGCAATACCCCCGAGATCCGCGTTGATTGCCCGGATGATAAAAAGTTCGAGCTCGTGGAGAAGGTAAAACAGGCGCTTTCCGCCAACTATCGGACAATCGATATCGATGGTGTGCGAGTGGTTTTCGAAGACGGGTGGGGGCTTGTCCGGGCGTCCAACACAAGTCCCGTTATCGTTCTTCGATTTGAAGCCGGGTCGGAGTCGCGATTGCAGGAGATTAGAGACCTGGTGGAGGCGCAGATCGATGAAGCGAAGTCCGGGTTGCAATAGAGACGATTGGAAAAATGAGGAATAGACAATGACCGATGCTAGATTCAAGGAGCTTTTTACACGGCACAGCGCCAACCCCATCATCCAGGCAAGGGACCTTCCCTACCAGGCCAACGCAGTGTTCAACGCAGCAGCCACGCGATGCGGCGACGACACCTTGCTGCTCATGCGCGTGGAAGACCGCCGTGGGTTATCGCACCTTACGGCGGCGTGCAGCCGGGACGGTGTGACCGACTGGCGGATCGATGAACGGCCCACCTTGCCGGCCGATCCGGAAAACCATCCCGAAGAGATCTGGGGCATCGAGGACCCCAGGATCACCCGAATCGACGAGCTGGATCTGTGGGCCGTGGTGTACACGGCTTATTCCCGGGGCGGTCCGCTGGTATCCATGGCCACGACGAGGGATTTTAAAACTTTCGAGCGCAAGGGCGTCGTCATGCCGCCGGAAGACAAGGACGCGGCCCTGTTCCCGGTGCGGTTCAACGGGCGCTGGGCCATGCTTCACCGGCCGGTTCCGGGATTCGCCGGTGTCGGCGCGCATATCTGGATCTCCTTCAGCCCGGACCTGAAGCATTGGGGCGACCACCAGATACTTTTGCCGGCCCGCAAGGGCGGCTGGTGGGACGCCAACAAGGTCGGTCTTTCGCCGCCGCCGCTGCGAACCGAAAAAGGGTGGCTGATCCTTTACCACGGCGTCCGCAACACGGCCTCCGGGTGCATTTATCGGTTGGGACTGGCGCTGTTGGACTTGGAGGACCCGACCCGGCTGTTGGCCAGGGCGGACGAATGGGTTTTCGCTCCGGAAGAGATCTATGAGACCGTCGGCGACGTGGACAAGGTGGTGTTCCCCTGCGGTTGGTTGGCCGAGGGAGACGATATCCGGATGTATTACGGCGGCGCGGACAAATGCATCGCCCTGGCCACGGCGCGGGTGTCGGAGTTGCTGGATTGGCTCGAAAAGCACAACCAGCAGGACCGACGAATGTGGGGGTAGCCATGAAGATCGCCATGCTGTCACCCATCGCCTGGCGCACCCCGCCCAGACACTACGGTCCCTGGGAAAACGTGGTTTCCCTGCTGACCGAGGGTCTTGTGGCGCGCGGGATCGATGTGGCCCTGTTCGCCACCGGCGATTCGGAAACCCGGGGCCGGCTGAAGAGCGTCTGTGCCAAGGGATATGAAGAAGACACCGAAATGCTGCCCAAGGTTTGGGAGTGTCTGCATATTTCCGAGCTGTTCGAGCAAGGTGATGCCTTTGACCTGATTCACAACCACTTCGACTATCTGCCGCTGACCTATTCCGGCATGGCCGCGACGCCGGTGGTGACCACCATCCACGGCTTCTCGTCGCCCAAGATCCTGCCGGTGTACAAGAAGTACAACGGCAAATGCTTTTATGTGGCCATCAGCGAGGCCGACAAGTCGCCGGAGCTGGACTATGCCGCCGTCATCCATCACGGCATCGACCTTGGCCGGTTCACCTTCAGGCCCGATCAAGGAACATATCTGCTCTTTTTCGGCCGCATCCATCCGGAGAAAGGCACCGCCGAGTGCATCGAGGTGGCCCGTCGAACCGGCATGAAGCTCATCATGGCGGGCATCATCCAGGACCAGGCTTATTTCGACACAAAGGTTGCGCCCCACTTGGATGGCGACCGCATCGTCTATGTGGGCAGCGCCGGACCGGAAAAACGCGACGAACTGCTGGGCGGCGCATACGCCCTGTTGCACCCCATCGGTTTCGACGAGCCGTTCGGCCTTTCCGTGGTGGAATCCATGGCCTGCGGCACCCCGGTGGTGGCCCTTTCCAGGGGAAGCATGCCGGAAATCATCGCCCACGGGGAGACCGGTTTTTTGACCGCCGATATCGACGGGATGGTTCAGTCATTGCCCAATGTCAGGGACCTTGACCGCCATAAGTGCCGCCAGTGGGTTGAGACGCGCTTCAGCGTGGAGCGCATGGTGGACGATTACCTCCGTGTTTATGAATCCATTATCGGTAAGACCCGGCGCGAAGACCATCGGCCCTGGGGATTTTACGAGGTGTTGGCGGACAAGCGGGATCACAAGGTCAAGCGGATCACCGTCTACCCCGGGCAGCGACTGAGCTACCAGCGCCATTTCTGGCGCTCCGAACACTGGTACGTGCTCAGCGGCACCGCAGTGGTGACCCGAAACAGCGAAGATATCGAGCGGGTGTCCGGCCAGGCCATCGATCTGCCGGTGGGGACCTGGCACCGCATCCGCAATCCCGGACCGGACAACCTGGTGTTCATCGAGGTGCAGACCGGCGACTATTTCGGAGAGGATGATATCGAAAGAGCGGAGGACGACTATGGCAGAGTCTAAGGAACCGATCGTTCGGCGTTACGAGAAAAATCCCATACTGACCAAGCATGATGTGCCGTACCCGGTGGAAACGGTGCACAACGCCGGAGTGGTCAAGCACAACGGTAAATATGTCATGCTGTTCAGGTCCCACCTGAGAAATGGCCGGTCGATCATCGGTCTGGCGGAAAGCAGTGACGGCGTGCGGTTCGCGGTCAGGCCCGAGCCGTTTATCACCCCGGCCAAGGCCCAGCCGTTCGCCGGCTACGAGGCCTTTGGTGTGGAAGATCCGCGCATTTGCCCCATGGAGGACGGCTATCTGATCACTTACTCAGCCTATTCCCAGCACGGTGTACGGGTGGCCCTGGCCAGAACCACGGATTTCGAGCGCCTGGAACGGATCTCCCTGATCACCCAGGCGGATTATCGCAACGTGGTCATCTTCCCAGAAAAAATCGGCGGCCGCTATGCCCGGTTGGACCGGCCCCATTCGGAAATCTCACCGTGGTCCATCTGGATTTCCTATTCGCCGGACCTGGTGCATTGGGGGGATGCCAAGGTCGTCATCAAGCCCATGGCCTACCATTGGGATGAAATGAAGGTCGGACCGGGGGCCACGCCCATCAAAACCGAAAAAGGATGGCTGAACATCTTTCACGGCGTGTTCAAAACCATGGACGGTGCCGTCTACCGGCTCGGCGTGGCCCTGCATGACCTTGCCGATCCGTCAAGGGTCTTGGGCGTGGCCGACGATTGGATACTTCAACCCGAGGACCTATGGGAGATCAGCGGGTACGTGCACAACGTGGTTTTCTGCTGCGGCGCAGTGGCCGAGGACGACGGTACGGTAAAGATCTATTGGGGCGGCGCGGACTCGGTGATGTGTGTCGGCACGGCAATGATTGCCGATTTGGTGGATTTGTGTCTCTCAAATCCCCGTCCCGCGCTTGAATGAGATGAGGTGTTGAAATGGAAAGCATCGACAAGAACCTGGTTGCCATTATCATGGCCGGCGGCGTGGGCACGCGGTTTTGGCCGCTCAGTACCCATGAACGGCCCAAACAGTTCATCCAACTTTTTGATGACCGCAGCCTGCTGCAAAAAAGCTATGACCGGGTTGCTGGCATCGTGCCGGATGAACGCGTGATTGTACTGACCAACCGGCAGTTCACGCCGCTGGTCCGAGAGCAACTTCCTAACGTACCGGACCATAATATCATCGGTGAACCCGAGCGCAAGGACACCGCCGCAGCGGTGTGTCTCGGCACGCTGGTCGCCATGAAACGCTTCGGCAATCCGGTGATCGTCATCTTGACGGCCGACCATTTGATCGACCCGGTTGAAAATTTTCAGCAGACCCTGGCTTCGGCAGTAAAAGAAGCCCGTGAGACCGGCGCGCTATACACCTTCGGAATCAAACCGACCCATCCGGCCACCGGCTACGGCTACCTGGAGGTCGGCCAAAAAACCGCCATGGATCAAGACGTGGAGCATTTTCAGGTTGTCTCCTTCAAAGAAAAACCGAGCGCCGAAGTCGCCGGGCAATATCTGGAATCCGGGCGGTATTTGTGGAACTCGGGCATGTTCGTGTGGACCGTGGACGCTATTTTCGGCGAGCTGGCCCTCCATCTTCCAAAGCACGTGGAGCATTTGACCAAGGCCGTGGAGAAGATGGGTACAAACCAATGGGAAGATGAGTTGCAAGAACGGTTCGCGGCCCTTGCGCGGATTTCCATCGATTATGCGGTGATGGAAAAAGCCCGGGATGTGCGTTGCGTGGCCGGAGAATTTTCATGGAAGGATGTGGGCGGATGGCTGGCGATCCAGGATTTTCTGGCTCACGACGCCAACGGCAATTTTATCAAAGGCAGGGTCCACGCGCTGGACGCCCAGGGCAATTTGGTCTTTTGCGATCAACCCCAGGAAACATTGGCCATGGTGGGTGTCAGCGACGTGGTGGTGGTCCGCGCGGGTGAAAAAACCCTGGTCGCTCACAAGGATCGCTTGGAAGATGTCAAACATATTGTCGAATCCATGATCGCGCAACCGGAAGCGATGACGGTTTCTGGAATCAGGAGTCCGCCCTGATTCCCGGACGCATGCGTTCGACAGTTTTTTTCTGTGTAAACCATCAATGTTTATTAGGAGGTGAGTGCCATGCTGACAAGAAGATTTTTTGATACCCCGGCATGGGACTTTGACGTCGCAAAGCCCTTTGCCGAATTTGAACGACTGCGGCGGAGGATGGACCGTTTGTTTGATGAATGGATGCCGTCCACCTGGAAAGCAGGAAGGACCATGGGGGTATTCCCGCTGGTCAATCTAACCGAAGACCGGGAAAGCTACATTCTTCGGGCGGAGATCCCCGGTGTGAAGTCCGAAGATCTGGACATCCAAGCCACGGCCAAAAGCGTCTCCATTTCCGGGGAACGCCGTGTTATCCAGGAAAAGGAAAATGCGAGCTACCACCGGCGGGAGCGTGAGGGCGGCCGGTTTTCACGGGCCGTTGCGCTATCCGGGGAGATCGATCCAGACGGGGTTGACGCCAAACTGGAACACGGCGTGCTGACCCTGCGGCTGCCCAAAACCGAGGCGTCCAAAGCTAAGCAGATTTCAGTAATGTCTTCTCAATCATAATAGAAAGGGGGTGAATGCCATGACCGAGCCAGAAACCAAGGCGTTGGTGCCGAAAGGCAAACAGGAAATCGTTTCAAAGGCGGAGCAGACAAAGAATGGTCTGGTCTTCACGCCGGATGTGGACATCCTGGAGTCGGACCGCGACATCACGCTGCTGGCGGACATGCCCGGCGTTCAAAGCCGGGACCTGAAAGTGGATCTGTGCAACGGTGTGTTGACCCTGGCCGGCGATGTCGCGCCGTGGGAGGGTCCTGACGAAAAGGATATCCTCATCGAGTACGAAGTGGGCCGCTTTTACCGGCAGTTCAGCATATCCGAGACCATCGACCAGGATCGTATCGATGCTCAGTTGAGCGATGGTGTGCTGAGGCTCACGTTGCCCAAAGTTGAAAGCGCCATTCCGCGGAAAATTCCCATTACCGCCGGATGATGGTGCCGTACGTTCGGAAGGCCGCTGAACCGAAGCGGCCTTCTCGGATTATCTGCAAGTGAATGTTTTACATCTCAACACACTTATCAAAAACACAATTGGAGGAATGGAAATGAAAATCAAACCGTTGAATGACCGAGTGATCGTAAAGCGCGTGGAGCAGGAACAGAAGACCTCCGGGGGCATCATCATCCCGGACACCGCAAAGGAAAAACCCCAAGAAGGGCTGGTCGTGGCCGTGGGGCCCGGCAAGCGGGACGACGAGGGCAAACGGACGGCGCTGGAGGTCAAGGAAGGGGATCGCATCCTGTTCGGCAAGTATGCCGGCACCGAAATCAAGATCGACGGCGAGGAACACATCTTCATGCGCGAGGATGATATTTTGGGAATTCTGAACTGAAAAGGAGGAACAAGCCATGCCTGCAAAAATGATCGCCTATGGATCAAAAGCCCGGGAGTCCATGCTCCAGGGCGTTAATATTTTGGCCAATGCCGTGAAGGTCACCTTGGGCCCCAAGGGCAACAACGTGGTCCTGAACAAATCCTGGGGATCACCCACCATCACCAAGGACGGGGTGTCTGTGGCCAAGGAGATCGAACTGGAAGACAAGTTCCAGAACATGGGGGCCCAGATGGTCAAGGAGGTGGCCAGCAAAACCAGCGACACAGCCGGCGACGGCACCACCACCGCGACGGTGCTGGCCCAGGCCATTTACAACGAGGGCCAGAAGCTGGTGGCCGCCGGGGTGAGCCCCATGTCCCTCAAACGCGGCATCGACAAGGGCGTCGAGGCCGTGGTGGCCGAACTCAAAAGCATATCCAAACCCACCAAGGACAAAAAAGAGATCGAACAGGTGGGCACCATCTCGGCCAACAGCGACGAAACCATCGGCCGCCTGATCTCCGAGGCCATGGAAAAGGTGGGCAAGGAGGGCGTCATTACCGTCGAGGAGGCCAAAAGCATGGAGACCACCCTGGAGGTGGTCGAGGGCATGCAGTTCGACAAAGGCTATCTCTCCCCCTACTTTGTCACCGATTCCCAGAAGATGGAGGCGGTGCTCGAAGATCCCTATATCCTCATCCATGAAAAGAAGATTTCAGTGATGAAGGACCTGGTACCCCTGCTGGAAGAGGTGGCGCGGGCCGGCAAGCCGCTGTTGATCATCGCCGAGGATGTGGAAGGGGAGGCTCTGGCCACCTTGATCGTCAACAAACTGCGGGGCACCTTGAAGGTGGCCGCGGTGAAAGCGCCTGGCTTCGGCGACCGCCGCAAGGCCATGCTCGAGGATATCGCCATTTTGACCGGCGGCCAGGTGGTTTCCGAGGACATCGGCATCAAGCTTGAGAACATCAAAGCCAAGGACCTGGGCACCTGTAAAACGGTCAAGATCGACAAGGACAACACCACCATAGTGGACGGGGCCGGTACCAAGGCCGCCATCGAGGGCCGCGTGAAGCAGATCCGCGCCCAGATCGAGGAGACCACCTCCGACTATGACCGCGAAAAGCTCCAGGAGCGGCTGGCCAAGATCATCGGCGGCGTGGCGGTGATCAAGGTCGGCGCGGCCACCGAAACCGAAATGAAGGAGAAAAAGGCCCGCGTGGAAGACGCCTTGAACGCCACCCGGGCCGCCGTGGAGGAGGGCATCGTTCCCGGCGGCGGCGTGGCCCTTGTGCGGTGTGTGAAGGCTCTGGAGAACGTCAAGGCCAAGGGCGAGGAGAAAAGCGGCATCTCTATCCTGAAGCACGCCCTGACCGAACCGTTGAAGCAGATCGCCAAGAACGCCGGCCACGAGGGCTCCGTGGTGCTCAACAAGGTGTTGGAGGGCAAGGACGACTTCGGATTCAACGCCCAAACCGAGGAGTATGAAAATTTGCTGGCCGCCGGCGTCATCGATCCCACCAAGGTGGTGCGCTTCGCCATCCAGAACGCCGCCTCGGTGTCAGCTCTCATGTTGACCACCGAGGCCATGATCGCCGAAAAGCCGGAAAAGAAAAAAGAGCCGGCCATGCCACCGGGCGGCATGCCGGGCGGAATGGATGACGACATGTATTGATTGTTGGCAAAAAGACGATACCCCGCCTGGAACGGGCCCAAGGTCCGCTCCAGGCGGACTATCAGGAAGGGGTAAATGGCACGTAGAATATCACGATACGAAGAGTGGTGTCCGGAATGCGGCCACTTGCTGCCCAAAAACAATTGGGATTGCGATTTTTGCGGCTGGTCTGGAAGCAATTCACGCCTGGGGGCGAGTTTGGACGGTGCCGGCGTGGAGGGTGATATGGGAGCCTTGGAACTTGCCGGCTACACGGATGATGTCGATCAATTCATCGATCAATTGCATGCCGATGAGTCGGTCGCGTCCTCCGAGGATTAGTTGAATCTTAACCGTTGAAACCGAGGCGCATGGTCCGGAGCCCATCCAGCAGAACCCGCATGGCGATGCAGTCATCCTCGTTGTAATCCAGGATTCTTTGGCGAAGGTCCGTGTTCCCGGTTTCAACCCATCGGTGGTACCATTCGATGGAGGCGGCTCCAGAGGGCTCCTTGTCCCGCCATTTGAAGCCGAGATAGGTCGCCAGGGTTTTGATTGAAAAATCGTTGGTGGGCCACTCGGTGCTCTTTCGCACAACATCCGAATAAAGATCGATGGCCCACGCCGAAGAGAACAACGCTTCGATCTCGGCTTCCGAGGCGATGTCGGGAAAGCGCTCCCGGAGCTTCCGCAAGGTGGTCCTTTCATAGTGGGAGTAATAATAGAGCGCGAACGGACCTCGCTTTCTCATGAAATCCATGGCCCGCGCGAAGGCGTCGCGCTCCTGTTCCAGGTTGGGCTGCTCGGCGACGAAGGCGTGGTAAGTTTCACGGTTCAGGCTTGATGTTTTCCGTTCTATGAATCCGTGCAGATAACAGTAGTCCCGCATGGGATCGGTTTCCACGTCATAAAAAAGCTCGATGCCGGCATCCGGAAATAGTATTTTTTCCTTGAGATAGGGCTTGGCATCGGGCGTTGTCAGCAACCTGGCCCGCTCCTGAAACCGTCTGATGGTGTTGGCGCTGATCCGCGGAAAGATCGTTTTTTTACTCTGGACAATGCCGCTCAAGTCGGCTTGGGCCAGATCATGAACGGTTTTTAAATAGGGATACATGACGTCCCTCTTGGCCCGCCCCAATTCGGGTATCAAGGTCAGATCATCATCTTGCTTGAGCTGGGCGCGGCAAAACGACCGCCAGTGGCAGAGCTTGCATACTGCGCACAGGGCCGCGAGGGGTTCTTGCTCTCGCCTCGCAATACCCATGACGGCGTTCAGGCATTCTTGATAGAGATTCCACAGGCTGCGGCCCTCCCTTTTTGAAATTGAGGTATCCAGATCATAATCGACCTCATGGCCGTGAACATCCCATATAAACGGGAAATGGTCTCGTGACAAAAACCCTGTTTGCCGAAGGATATCGGTATACAGGGCAAGCTGGACTGCGTAATGGCGCTTCAGTTTGCCGTCGGATTCATCATCTTCGCCCTCGATGCCCGCGCCGCTTTTGATGTCACCCGCCACATAGCCCTCGCCCTTGCGAACCAGGAGGTCTGGCTCGCCGACGAGCGAGTCGGTTCGGATTCGGCCGCCATAGATGATTTTCTCGCCTGAGCGCATCACCCGCAACGTTTGCAGTTCTTTTTCCGCTGGTTTAAGGGGGCGAAGGTCGACAAACGGTTCATCCAAACTTTCTATTGTTTCGCGCTCGAAGGCATTGCCCCGCTCCCACAAAAGCTCGACAAACGCGCTGACGCGATCTTTTTTGGAGGGGTCCCCAAAAAAATCAAGCTGTACCCGACGAGGGCATTGAACGAAATTGTATAATGTCGAAGCGTTGATCTGGTTCTTCATAGCAACTGTTCAGCATGCGGTTTTTTATCCCTCTGTTTCGATATTTTTATTACTCTAACAAAGAGATATTAATAGTTCAAATGTTGTTGAGTCATTAGGCAGAACTTAAGCCCATAAATTTCCATAAATGATTCTGACAAATGGAACTGTTTCAGCGTTGTTATCCTGTTACGTAGGCTATACGCCTTACCTAAACAGCACAGTTTTCGGGAGGGAGGGCAGGCATCGGGTAATTCGAAGTTATGGGAACCGAACCGGCGTCCGAAAACCGGATTCGAGGTAGTTGCGGGTAAGCGCCAGGTATCCGGTTTTACTGCAAACCCGTTACCATCGTCCGGTGCAGGGAAATCGGGGAAGAAAAACGCTTCCTTTGATATGAACGGCCGTCGGATATCGGCGGATATCTTTTCTTATGTTACATTAATAGTTTGTGGGGCAATTCGAGGGTGGAGGCTGTTTTGCGTAGAGTCGACGCCGCCTCCACCATTTAAAAAAGACAGACTCGTCCACTAACCACGTCCGGTTATTGGACGGGTTTTGTTTTTCTGCGTATTGTCAGCGGCTTACGCCGCATTCAGGGTGTCGGCGCTACCGCCCCGATCACTCCCTTTTTGGGAAATCCGTCATACCCCGCTTCTCTTTCGCCTCAAAATTCTCTGTATTCTTACCCCCATTCTCCGGTGCTCGTCCGGACTCCTGCATTTTTTCCTGCAACCGCTGCTCAGCGATCTCGTCGGCAAACTGCTTGATAGTCTTCATGATTCCGTCAAACAGGTCGTTGATGTCCATGGTCGGTCACTCCTCGTTGTGGTTTATGCCCTTACTTACCGAAGAGACGGAGAAAGTGTCGGGCTGCTGCTGGAATTTTTTTCGTGTCTTCTTCCATGGACCTTACTTACCGGGATTCGGCGTGATGTGTCGGCGGGAATTTCAAGGTGCCGCGTCGCAGGGGGATTTCCGCAAGGATTTCAAGGTCGCGCTTGACATTTGCGGCCCCATCGATGATATATCAAGTGATAAATCGGGCGTTATGAATGGTGCCGCCAGTACATCAGATAGATTCAGCAAGGAGAAATCCATTGGACGAGCAACACAGCATGGCGAGGATGGTCCGTGAGCTTCGGGAACTTACCGGTCTGACTCAGGAAAAGTTCGCGGCCAAGCTCGGGGTGACCTTTCCCACGATCAACCGCTGGGAGAACGACCGCGCCAAGCCGTCGCCGCTGGCGCTGGAGAAGATCGAGAGCCTGCTGCGCAGCCTGGGGGACAAGGGCGAGGCCCTGCATAAAGCGTATTTTGGGAAGGAAGCGTAAGCATGGCCCAGCTTGAACACATCGAAGCCATTGAAAAGCGGCTCTGGAGCGCGGCGGACACCCTGCGGGCCAACTCCAACTACGCCAGCAATGAATATTTCCTGCCGGTCATGGGCCTGGTTTTTCTCCGCCATGCCTACAGCCGTTTCCTTGGTGTCAAGGACGTTATCGAAGCCAACCTTCCCACGCGTGGCGGCAAGACCCGACCTCTGACCAAGGAAGATTTCTCACAGAAGAGCGCCATCTTCCTGCAGCCCAAGGCCCAGTTCGACACCCTGGTGGCCCTGCCCGATAGCGCCGACCGCGCCAAGGCGATCATCGACGCCATGGAGTCCATCGAGGCCGACTACGAGAACCTACGCGGTGTGTTGCCCAAAAGCGAATATCAGGAACTCGACAACGCCGTGCTTGGCCAGCTGCTGCGCACCCTCAACCCCGAGGAACTCAAGCGCGTTTCCGGCGATGTTTTCGGTCGCATCTATGAATATTTCCTTACCCAGTTCGCCGACCAGAAGGCCCATGACGGCGGCGAATTCTTCACCCCGGTGTCGCTGGTCTCGCTGATCGCCAACGTCATCGAACCGGCGGGCGGCACGGTGCTCGACCCGGCCTGCGGTTCGGGCGGCATGTTCGTGCAGAGCGCCCGGATGGTCGAGCGGCGGCACGAGAACCCCACCGAGAAGCTCACCTTCTACGGCCTGGAAAAGAACGCTACCACCATCCGCCTGGCCAAGATGAACCTGGCGGTGCACGGCCTGGAAGGCGACATCCAGAAATCCATCACCTACTACGAAGACCCGCACGAGCTATTGCGCAAGGCCGACTTCGTCATGGCCAATCCGCCCTTCAACGTGGACGAGATCGATGCCGACAAGGTCAAGAGCGACCCGCGCCTGCCCTTCGGCCTGCCCGGCGTCAACAAGAAGGGCAAGATTAGCAACGGCAACTACGTCTGGATCAGCTACTTCTACAGCTATCTGAATGAACAGGGCCGGGCCGGATTCGTCATGTCGTCCCAGGCCTCCAGCGCCGGGCGCGACGAAGCCAAGGTGCGCCAGAAGCTCGTGGAGACCGGCGACGTGGATGTCATGGTCGCCATCCGCTCCAACTTCTTCTACACCCGCACCGTGCCCTGCGAGCTCTGGTTCCTCAATCGCGCCAAGCCAGAGCAGCACCGCGACAAGGTGCTGATGATTGACGCCCGCAACGTCTACCACAAAGTCACCCGCAAGATCTTCGACTTTTCCCCCGAGCAGGAGCAGAACCTCCTGGCCATCGTCTGGCTCTACCGGGGCGAGACCGGTCGCTATCTCGATCTGGTGGCGGACTACTGCCAGCGCATGCTGGCCGAGGGCGCGGCCTGCTTCACCACCACAGATGTAGGGGCGGTTCGCGAACCGCCCCTACCGGATTTCATCGCTGCGCTGGCCACGCTGCGCGGTGCTGTTGAACCCTTCCTCAAGACCCTGGGCAAGGACGCGCCTCACATTGAACCGCTCAAGGAACTGGATGACGCCATCCCGCTGTTCAAGGCGGATGCAGAGGCGTTCCGAAAGACCGTCAGCGAGCAGCAGGCGGCCTGGGGAGAACAGAAGACCACCAACGGCGAACTTAAAAAGGCCGTGGACCGCCTTGCGGCCCTGGCCGAGACCAGCCGCGATCTGGTCAAGCAGACCGACCTGCTCTACAAGCTCGCCTGCCGCCTGATCGAAACCTGCGAAAATGAGTCCGATGCCCGTGATAGCCACGCTTGGGCGGGCCGTGACATCACCCGCGCCCGCAAGGGTGCCGACGAAGCCCGCGCCCTGGCCGTGGAACAGCTCAAGCAGGTGCGCTACTTCTGGAAACAGGCCCACTGGCTCACCGAACGTTTCCCCGAGGCGACACTTTGCGATGTGGAAGGGCTGGTCAAGCTGGTGGACCGGGCCGAGATCGCGGCCAACGACTGGAGCCTCACCCCCGGCCGCTATGTCGGTGTCGCGCCGGAGGAAGAGGATGAGAATTTCGATTTCGAGGAGGCGCTGCGCGACATCCATGTCGAGTTGGAGGACCTGAACGCCGAAGCGGTGCAACTGGCGGCGACGATCAAGAGGAACTTTGAGGAGCTGGGGGTATGAGCTGGCCAACCCAGAAACTTGAAGCTGTAGCGGACTTCTGCCTTGGGAAAATGCTCGATCAGAAAAAGAATCGTGGCGAGCCTCTGCCATACCTCGCGAATGTCAATGTTCGCTGGGGTGAATTTGACTTGGCCGATCTGCGGGAGATGCGGTTCGAACAACATGAATTGGACCGCTACGGTCTCAAATATGGCGACATCGTAATGTGCGAAGGCGGAGAACCGGGGCGATGTGCGATCTGGAAAGAGCAGTGCTCCAGCATGATGATCCAGAAAGCACTTCACCGGATTCGGCCACATGATTGTTTGCGGCCAGAGTTCCTTTACTACTTTTTTCTCCATAAGGGTCGAACCGGTCATTTGGCGTCACTTTTCACCGGTTCTACTATCAAGCACCTCCCACGTGAAAAACTTGCACTGGTTGAAGTGCCAGTGCTGCCACACTCTACCCAAGATCAAATCGCTTCGGTCCTCTCCGCCTATGACGACCTGATCGAGAACAACCGGCGGCGGATTCAGTTGCTGGAACAGGCGGCGCGGCTGCTCTTCAAGGAATGGTTCGTCCACCTCCGCTTCCCCGGCCACGAACACACCCAAATCATTGACGGCGTGCCGGAGGGGTGGGAGAAGAAACCTTTAAGCGAGATTGCCGATATCACGATGGGGCAAAGCCCCAAGTCCATCTATTACAACCAAGATGGCAACGGGCTACCATTTCATCAGGGAGTGACCAATTTTGGAGTTCGCTTTCCCTCGCATGAGACATATTGCACAGTCCAAAGTCGTATCGCGGAACCCGGTGACATACTTTTCAGTGTAAGAGCCCCTGTCGGGCGCATAAACATAACCCCTGACAAGATTGTCATTGGCCGAGGTCTCGCAGCGATCCGGTCGAACTGTGATCAACCGAACTATCTTTTTTACGCCCTCAAGAGCCACTTTTTCAAAGAAGACATGATCGGCGGTGGTGCGATCTTCGCAGCGATCACGAAAAAAGACCTGTATGGTGTTGAGCTTATGCAGCCAACAGATCGGATCGCGACGATGTTCATGGAGCATGTGCTCCCGATAGATCTTCAAATTGCGAATCTTCAGCAAACAATCGAGAGACTCGCCAAAGCCCGCGACCTCCTCCTGCCCAAACTGATGAACGGGGAGGTGCCGGTATGAGCCACGATTCCAGCAATGATGTAAGGGCACGGCGCGCCGTGCCCCAACCCAACCATCGTCGCCGGTCCATCCGACTACATGGATACGATTATTCCCAGACCGGGGCCTATTTCGTGACCATCTGCACACAGAACCGGGAATGCCTTTTCGGGGAAATTGTGGATGGAGACATGCGGTTGAACGAGACGGGGAGAATTGTTGCCGATTCATGGGAATGGTTGGCGGAACAATATGACCATGTTTCGTTGGATGAATATGTCGTCATGCCGAATCATGCACATGGAATTATCGTTATAACCGACGATTGTAGGGGCGGTTCGCGAACCGCCCTTACGCGAACCGCCCCTACGGGCAAACGCAAACCCATTGGTCGATTAATCGGCGCGTTCAAAACGATATCTACCAAACGTGTCAACGAATCGCGCCAAACGTAACCGTCAGAGCTACCCATCTTTTTGACCGAGCGGATCTGGGGTATCCTCCGTTTCTGAACCCAGCGGCCGAGTAGCCGCCATATCAGAAGCAGAGGAGGAATCCCCATGACGAAAGCAGATCCCCGAGCGCATTGGAGCAAGATCATGCAGGCGCAGGCCGCGAGTGGGCAGACCATCAAGGCCTTTTGCGCCGAGCGTAAAATCAGCATCCATCAGTTTTATGCCTGGCGGCGCCGCTTGAAAGCCGGCATCGACCAGCAGCAGCAAACCAGAGCATTCCTTGAACTGGTTCCTGCCAAGCATGAAGAGAAAGCCCTGATCCGGATCCATGTCGGAGACCAGCTCTGGATTGAAGTACCCCAAGGGTTCCATCCACCGACACTCCTTTCCGTCATCGAAACCCTGTCAAGAATCGGTCATGGCGCATGCTTGCCCTGAGCGCTGTCACCCATATTTATTTGTACCGGTCTGCCTGCGACATGCGCCGGTCTTTTGACGGCCTGTGCGGCCTGATCCGCTCCGAGCTCCGAGCCGATCCCCTTTCGGGTTCTCTCTTTGTCTTCGGTAACCGCCGGCGCACCATGGTCAAGATCCTTTATTTTGAGGGTGACGGCCTGGCGATATGGATGAAGCGGCTCGAACGGGGGTGTTTCAGCCTCCCGCAGCTAGGTGCCTCAGACGGACGGATTGACCGCCGGCAACTGATGCTCCTGCTTGAAGGGGTTACACCAAAAAAAGTAAGCAAACGCTATGTTTATCAATGATAAATATTGACAAATGATTTATTTTATGCTTTATATGCTGACATGGTATCCACCCTGCCAGAGGCGATCGCGCTGATCGAAGAAAGAGACCTTCAGATCGAAGAACTGACCAAGCAGCTTCGATCCAGGGAGCTGTCCCTGCGTATGCTCCAGGATCAGGTCGAGAAACTCATCCGCAGGGTCTACGGCCGACGTTCCGAAAAAAGCCACCCCGACCAGCTCATGTTCGATTCCTTGCTGATGGATGTATCCAATCAGCCTTTTGTACGTGAGCCCCTCGTGGAACTGCCCGAGAGCAGCCTGCCCCAGAAAGCCAAACCGAAGACATCCAAACGGAACCATCCGGGCCGGCTGCCGATTCCTGAGCATCTCGAACGGGTCGAGATCGTTCTGGATATCCCTGAAGAAGAGAAGGTCTGCCCCGAAACGGGCGAGCCCCTCAAGCAGATCGGTTTTGAGGTTTCCGAGAAGCTGGAGTACCGTCCCGGCAAGCTGATCGTCAACGTGTACAAGCGTCCCAAGTACGCCTCCCCGGACAGCACAGCCGAAGTGGGCGTGCTGACCGCTCCCATGCCCGACCACCCGATCGAGCGGTGCAAGGCCGATGTAGGGCTCATTGCCTATATCCTCGTCAGCAAGTTCGCCGACCACCTGCCCCTTTACCGTCAGGACGGGATCTTCGAACGGGAGGGAGTCGACATCCCCCGGGCCACCCAGAGCAGCTGGATCATGCAAACTTACGAGGCAGTCAAGATCCTTGAACAGGTGCTCAGAGCGGCCGTGCTCGAAACCGACGTCCTCTTTACCGACGATTCCATCATTCCGCTTCAGGTCAAGGGCAGCGGAAAGGTGAAAAAGGCCCGGCTCTGGGTCTATGTCCGCGGCGGACCGGACCCCCCGTTGGTCGTTTTCGAGTTCTCCCTGGATCGAAGCAAGCAAAGGCCCTTGAATTTCCTGGCCGGCTACCAGGGCTATGCGCATGCGGACGCCTACAGCGGCTACGATGAACTGTTCCGTCAAGACGGTATCATCGAGGTGGCCTGCTGGGTTCATGCCCGCAGAAAGTTCGACGAGGCGGTATCCTCTCGTCCGCAGGAAGCGACAGAGATGATAGTCCGTATCGCTAAACTATATCGGATCGAGAAAGAATGCATTGATCTTGACCCGATTGAGCGCTCCAAGGCCAGGCAGATTCATGCTGCGCCGGTCATCGAGGGGATCTTCGCCCGGCTCGAGGAACTCAAGGCGGCGACCATTCCTTCTGAGCCCCTGCGAAAGGCCGTCGACTATACCCTGAACCAGAGAGCGGCCCTGAAGCGATACCTCGAAAACGGGTGGCTTAAACCCGACAACAACACGGCGGAAAATGCCATCAGACCACTCGCGCTCGGACGCAAGAACTGGATGTTCGCAGGCAGTGAGCGTGGTGCGAGAGCCGCAGCGCTTTTCCTCGGGCTTATCCAGTCCTGTAAAGCCTGCAATGTCAACCCCTGGGAGTATTTCAACGACATGCTTCGCCGGATCATGCACCATCCTGTCAGCCGACTGCGGGAACTCCTCCCTGATCGATGGCAGCCTCTGACTAAAGACCAGGACGGTTTGATCCTTCCCTCCGGTTCGTAAACTCCAGATCTTCATCTGGGCAACCCCCGTTTCACGGAGCCTGGCGGCAAAACTTCATGGTTGCCGCCAGGTTTCCCGGGGGACTGCCTGCTCTCACGACTAGCAAAATGATCTGCTGGCCGTTCCTGTGAAAAAATTCCTGCAGTCGAAGACCTGCACCGTTGCGGCCACGCCATCAAAATGGGACGTTTCCATAACCTATTACCGCGGATGCCGCCAATCTTACACCCATGCGCAATCCTGCGCCAGGTGGGTAGCTCTGACGCTTACCGCCAAACCGCCGGCACACAATTATGGCAGCGCAATTATTGGGAACACATCGTCCGCAATGAACCGGAATTAAATCGCATCCAGGAATACATCCATAACAATCCCGCTCAATGGGAACTGGATTCATTGAATGTAGGCAAGGGCGGTTCGCGAACCGCCCCTACGGAAATCCGGGAACCGATTACCGAATATGACATGGAGGTATGGATGGTATGAATCGGTCTGACCTCCTCGCCCAAATCGCCCTCGGCGAAGACTCCACCCGCCAGTTCAAGACGGACGTGAAGAACGCCGACTCCCTGGCCTCGGAGATGGCCGCCTTCGCCAACTCCAATGGCGGCACCATCTTTATCGGTGTGGCGGATGACGGTTCGGCGCCGGGGCTTTCAGGGCAGGATGTTGCCCGTATCAATCAGCTCATCAGCAACGCCGCCAGCCAACTGGTACGAAGCCCGTTGGCGGTGCAGACCGAGAACGTGGCCCTGGAAAACGGCCACATTGTCATCGGGCTGACCGTACCCAAGGGGATCGACAAGCCCTATTTCGACAAGAACGGCGTGATCTGGCTCAAGGCCGGGGCCGACAAGCGGCGGGTGAACTCCAAGGAGGAACTTCGCCGCCTGTTTCAGTTCACCAACCAGTTCCATGCCGATGAGCTGCCCACCAAGGCGGGCATCGATAAGCTGGACAAGCTGCGTTTTCGCGATTTTCTGCGCGATGTTTACAAACAGGAGTACCCCGATTCCCCCGACGAACTGACCCGGCTGTTGCAGAACATGAATCTTGCCACCGACGACGGCAGGCTGAACCTGGCCGGGGTGCTGCTGTTCGCCGAGCAGCCGGAGTGGATCGTGCCGCAGTTCGTGGTCAAGGCGATCCGCTACCCCGGCAACAAGATCCACGTCTCCGACTATATCGATACCGAGGATTTTTCAGGGCCGCTGCCCAAACTCTTTGAGGGGGCGTTGGCCTTTGTCATGCGCAATCTGCACAAGGTGCAGGCCGGGCGCGGGGTGAATGCGCCTGGGTTGCCGGAGATCCCCGAGGCGGTTTTCGAAGAGCTGTTGGTCAATGCCCTGATGCACCGCGATTACCTGGTTAGCGCCCCGATCCGCCTGTTTATCTTTGACAACCGTATCGAGATCATCAGCCCCGGCCATTTGCCCAACAACCTGACAGTGGAGAAGATCCGGGCGGGAAACTCCAACATCCGCAACCCGATTCTGGTTTCCTATGTCGCCAAGGGGCTGTTGCCCTACCACGGCCTGGGTTCGGGCATCAAACGGGCGCTGGAGAAGTGGCCTACCATCGACTTTACCGATGACCACGATGGCTGTTTGTTCACCGCCACGGTTCACCGGAAGGCGGTGGAAGAGCTAGAATTAGAGGTTAAAGGTGCATTAAAGGTGCAAACAAAGGTGCATGGAGCACCTATAAAAGCACCTTTGTCCGAACTTCAGGTGCAATTACTGGATGTTATTCGTTCAAATCCAGCTGTTTCCTATGACGAACTGGCGGAGATGACCCAAAAGGACCGTACCACCGTCATGCGTAATATAGGAAAACTGAAGGATGCAGGCATATTGCGGCGTGTGGGCTCCAAAAAAACCGGTCATTGGGAGGTGATTGAGTGACTCCAGCACCTTACACCGAAGACAGCCTCGTCCAGCAGACCACCGCCGAGTACCTGGAGCAAGAGCTTGGCTGGGAGTCGGTGTACGCCTACAACAACGAGGATTTCGGGCCGGATAGCCTGCTGGGCCGGGAATCGGACCGTGAGGTGGTGTTGACCCGCACCCTGCGGACCAAGATCGAGGAGCTGAACCCGGGCCTGCCCGCGACGGCCTATGACAATGCCGTCCGCCAGATTGTCACGGTCTCCGCCTCTCAGACCATGGCTGTCACCAATCGTGAGAAATACGAACTGATCAAGGACGGGGTGCAGGTTACCTTTCGCAACGTCAAGGGCGAACGGGTGCGCAGGCGGCTGCGGGTGTTCGATTTCGATATTCCCGAGAACAACCATTTCCTCTGTGTACGGGAGCTGTGGGTGCGCGGCGATCTCTACCGCCGCCGGGCGGATATCGTCGGCTTCGTCAACGGCCTGCCGCTGCTGTTCATGGAGCTGAAGAACGTCAGCAAGGATATCCGCGCCGCCTACGAGCAGAACTTTCTGGACTATAAGGACACCGTCCCGCATCTGTTTCATCACAATGCTTTTGTTGTGTTGGCCAACGGAGTGGATGCCAAACTCGGCTCGCTCACCAGCCGGTTCGAGCACTTCCACGAGTGGAAACGGTTGGCCGAGAATCAGCCGGGCGTGGTGGCCATGGAGACGCTGCTCAAGGGGGTGTGCGCGAAAGCCAATTTCCTGGATCTGGTGGAGAACTTCATCGTTTTCGATGACTCGGCCGGTGAATCGCGGAAGATCCTGGCCCGCAACCACCAGTTCCTCGGCGTCAACAGGGCCATCGAGGCGGTCCGTGACCGCAATATTAGGAACGGCAAGCTGGGGGTGTTCTGGCATACCCAGGGTTCGGGCAAGAGCTATTCCATGGTGCTCTTTACCCGCAAGGTGCATCGCAAACTGGGCGGCAACTTCACCTTTCTGATTCTCACCGACCGCGACGACCTCGACACGCAGATCTACAAGACCTTCGCCGGTTGTGGTGTGGTGGATAATGATCGCGACCCGTGCCGGGCAGCGAGTGGCGAGCATCTCGCCCAGCTTTTGGCCCAGCACAAGTCGCACGTCTTCTCGCTGATCCAGAAATTCAACCAGACCGTTAGCGAAAGCGAGGCATACTCCCGGCGCGACGACCTCATCGTCATCACCGACGAGGCCCACCGCACCCAGTACGGCACCCTGGCGCTCAACATGCGCAACGCCCTGCCGAATGCCAGCTATATCGGCTTCACCGGCACGCCGCTCTTCAAGGACGACGAGATCACCCGGCGGGTGTTCGGCGATTACGTCTCCACTTACGACTTCCAGCGGGCCGTGGAGGACAAGGCCACGGTGCCGCTCTATTACGATGCGCGTGGCGATAAGCTCGGCGTGGCGGTCGGCGATCTGAACGAGCGGATCGCCGAGAAGCTGGAAGAGTTGGAGACGGGCAACATCGATGTGGAGCAGCGCCTGGAGCAGGAGCTCAAGCGAGATTATCACATCATCACAGCCGGGAAACGCCTCGACCAGGTGGCCCGTGATTTTGTGCGCCACTATTCCACGGCGTGGGAAACCGGCAAGGCGATGCTGGTCTGTATCGACAAGATCACCTGCGTCCGCATGCACAAGCTGGCTGAGTTCTATTGGAATGAGCGAATCGGCGAGCTGGAAGCGCAGTTGCCCACGGCCACGGATGAGCAGGACGAACAGTACCGCCGCCGTCAGATCGAGTGGATGCGCCAGACGCAGATGGCGGTGGTGGTCAGCGAGGAACAGGGCGAGGTCGAGAAGTTTCGCAAGTGGGAGCTGGACATCACCCCGCACCGTCGCCTTATCAAAGAAGGCATCGACCTGCCGGAGGTCATGCGGAAACAGCCGCAGTTCCAGAACATGCAGCGGCTGTCGCTGGACGATGCCTTCAAGGCCGAGGAGCACCCGTTTCGCGTGGCCATTGTCTGCGCCATGTGGCTGACCGGCTTTGACGTTCCCAGCCTCTCCACCCTGTACCTGGACAAGCCGCTCAAGGCACACACATTGATGCAGGCCATTGCCAGGGCAAACCGGGTGAGCGAAGGCAAGAACAACGGGATGATCGTCGATTATTGCGGCATCCTGAAAAATCTGCGCAAGGCGCTGGCGACCTTTGCCGGAACGGGCGATGACGGACGCGGAGGCAACGGCGGCGAGACCGAACCGGCAAAACCGGATGAGGAACTGCTGGCCGATCTTCGTGAAGCGATTGCCTTTGTCCGGGCCTTTCTCTCGGAACGAATTGCGTCGTTGGATGGGATTACCGGGCAGACCGGATTTGCCCGAAATGCGGCGATTCTCGCCGCCAAGGAGGCGGCGAACCAAAACGACGAGACGAGAAAACGCTTCGAGGTGATGTGCCGGGCGGTGTTCTCGAAATTCAAGGCCTGCATCACCATCGAAGGCGTCAATGATTGCCGGGGCGACTTCGACGCGATCAACATCGTTTATAAAAGCTTGCAACAGGACCGTGAGCAGGCGGACATCACCGATATCATCCGTCAGCTGCATCAGGTGGTCGATGAGGCGATTGAGACCCAGACCCAACCGGCTGTTGCTGAAGAGTCACCATTATACGATATCAGCAAGATCGATTTCGACCGGTTGCGCCGGGAGTTCGAGCGCAGCCCGGCCAAACGCACCACCGTGCAGAATCTCAAAACCGCCATCGAACAACGCCTGCAGTGTCTGCTCCAGCAGAATCCCTTGAGAATCGATTTCCAAAGGCATTACGAGGAGATCGTCGCCGAGTACAACCGCGAGAAGGATCGGGTGACCATCGAGAAGACCTTTGAAGCGCTTCTGCAGATCATGGGTGAGATGGACGATGAGGAGAGCCGCGCCGTGCGGGAAAGACTCGACGAGGAAAGTCTCGCCGTTTTCGACCTGCTGAGGAAACCGGACCTGACGTCCGGTGACATCAAACGCATCAAGGCGGTGGCCGTCGATTTACTCGAAACGCTCAAGGCGGAAAAGTTGCGGATCAATCACTGGCGCGACAAGGAATCCACCCGGGACGCGGTCCGACTGACGATTCAGGATTATCTCTGGAGCGAGCAAACCGGACTGCCGGAAACCTATTCAGAGGAGGACGTGCGGGACAAGACAGAGGCGGTTTTCGTGCATGTGTTCCGGGCGTACCCAACGGTGCCGTCACCCTACTACGCCAGCATGGCGTCGTAGAGAGTAGCGAAGGACGATATGAGCTTTAACCCGAACTTCACCATCACCAATCGCATGACCCAGGCGATCACCCGCATCGAACGGGCGCGGGGCTTTCTGGAGGCGCTATGAGTGATTCTGAAATTCTCATCTATCAGGCGACTGACGGCAGGATCAAAATCGATGTACGACTGGAAGACGAGACGGTTTGGCTGACTCAGGACCAGATGGCTGATTTGTTCGGCCGTGAACGCTCGGTCATCACCAAGCATTTACGCAATGTATTCAAGGAAGGTGAATTGGAGGAGGCCTCAGTATGTGCAAAATTTGCACATACTGCCGCCGACGGAAAGACCTATCAGGTTCAAAGTTACAACCTGGATGTCATTATTTCAGTGGGTTACCGAGTCAAATCCAAGCGTGGCACCCAGTTTCGCATCTGGGCCACCCAGCGGCTGAAGGAATACATCGTCAAGGGTTTTGCCCTGAATGATGAGCGATTTAAGACCGGCAATTCGATGACCTATTTCACGGAGCTGCAGGAACGCATCCGTGAAATCCGCCTTTCCGAGCGCTTCTTCTATCAGAAGATCAAGGACATCTACACCACCAGTATCGACTATAACCCCAGGGACGAAAAGACCATCGAATTTTTCAAGATCGTCCAGAACAAGCTCCTGTGGGCCATCAGCCGCCAAACGGCGGCGGAACTGGTGTATCGCCGGGCAGACGCAGCTATGCCCCTGATGGGAATGCAGTCGTTCGACAAAAAGGGTGAACCGGCGGTGCGCAAAAGCGATGCGGGCATCGCCAAGAATTACCTCGCCGAGGACGAAATGAAACTGCTCGGTCTGCTGGTGGAGCAATACCTGGCCTTCGCCGAAACCATGGCCCAGCAGAGAATTCCCATGCACATGACCGACTGGATTGGGCGGCTGGATGCCATTATTCAGCTCAACGGCCGTGAGCTACTGACCCACGCGGGCAAAATCAGCCAGCAGATGGCCCAGGAAAAAGCCGCGCTGGAGTATGACAAATTCCGGGAATCGCAGCGGCGCATCCAGCATGAAGAGAGCCTCAAGGAGCTGGAAGAAGACATCAAAAAGCTGAAGCCACCCCGGAAAAAGGAACGCGAGTCATGACCGGGGGGACCAATCAACTGGGCTATCGACTTCCCGGGTAACTTGCGACAAACACACGACAAAACTTGTGACAGGCTCACGACACGGCTTGCGACAGAAAGACGGTGACGGTGAGAACGGCCCGGTGTGGCAACTGTTAAGCAATGCTTAACGGTTCGTCGGGAGGTAAAGAGGCTGGTGCGATCACAAGCCGGATAGAGATTCAGTTATCCGGAAAATTCGGATAACTGCCGTCGGCAGTAAACCGGCTCATATTGAGATGGACTCGACTTGTGGGCTGACTTGGGGGGTGAACTTGCGACATAGGTCACGGCATGAGGCTTATGCGCGGATGGACCGAGCTATTAAGCAGCGCTTAACCCAAGTTTGCCAAAAATCCCAGATTGGGGGTTATTTTGGCCCTAAAATCAACCTATCTACAGACATAAGCAGTTGATTTTTCAGTATTCAGGCCCCGTTTTTGGCGTTTGTAGTGACCCATAAATACATTTTCTGCTTTACAGGCGGTTCTATAAGTGGTATGCCTCTGAGCATGTATATTAAACGGGTACGTAAATCCAATCGCCACTCCAAGAAGGTCTACGAGTATTTGCATCTCGTCGA
>LR026961.1:1776004-1878993 GCA_900498135.1 uncultured Desulfatiglans sp. | reverse complement strand
CTGACCAATACCTACCTTGAAGGGCAGGCAACCGGCAATCCCAAAGCGAAGCGGGGACACAGCAAAGAGAAACGCTCGGACTGCAAACTGCTGACCCTGGCCCTCGTGGTGGATGAACTCGGCTTTGCCAAGTATAGCCGTCTTTACCCGGGCAATCAGACGGAGTGCAACACCCTCAAGCAGATCATTGAATCACTGGTCGAGCTAAGGCCCCATCTGGCCAGGGACCGCACGATCATCCTCGATGCCGGGATCGCCACCGCCGACAACATTGCCTACCTGAAAACCAGCGGGTTTCATTACATCGTGGTGCAGCGGGGCAAGGCCGATTTTATCCCCGACGAAACCATGACGATGCAGATTATCCGCCAGACCGATCNATACACGCTGGAGGTCAAGCGCCATCAACTGGAGCATGAAGCCTTCCTTTTGTGCCGCAGTACGGGCCGAACGGCGAAGGACCAAGCCATTCGAAGCCGTCAGGAAACGCTGTTTCTCGAACGTTTGCAATACTACCAGGACGGTCTCGGCAAAAAAGGTCACACCAAGGTGTACCACAAAGTAGTCGAGATGGTTGGCCGCTTGCGCGAGAAATACCCACGCGCATCCAAACTCTATGACGTCGAAGTGATCGCTGAACAAAGGCCCGGGAAAAAGGCCCAGGCCAAAGCCATCACCTGGGAAAAACGTTCCCGGTACGACACCGAGCGCCAGTTCGAAGGCTGCTACCTCCTGCGAACCGATCATACGACGTGGACCGATCTCGAAATCTGGGAAACCTACGTCATGCTCACCCGGGTGGAACGCGCCTTTCGGTCAATGAAATCTGCACTCGGGCTCAGGCCAAACTTCCACCAGTTGGAGCAGCGCGCCGATACACACCTGTTCATATCGGTGCTGGCCTACCACATCCTGCACGTCATTGAACATAAGCTGCATCTGTGTGGCGACCATCGTTCATGGCTCACTGTCCGAGATATCCTCTCGACCCACCAACGCCTGACCATCGAGTTCAATGTCAAAGAACAGGATACGGTCCACCGCAAGCATCTGCGCCTCTGTAGCAGCGCTGAACCCGAACATCAGGAAATCTATCAGCACCTGCGACTAAAGGAGGTCCCCATGCCGAAAAAAATCGCGACCGTAAAATGAGTAGTGAACATAAAATCGGCTAACATACTGAAATATCAGCTTTTGGTAAAAAAATGGCAAACTTGGGTTAGCAAGTGCGTTGCACCGTCGAACGCTCGTCTGAGGAAATCGAGGTGGCCTTCCAGGAAATCCGCTTGATTTTTCCTTCCCGCTTCTTTATTTTAGGATGTGCAGTGAAAATAAAATAAAGGCGAACCTTATTTTAGGTTCGAGGCAGGCAGGATGAAGCGAGAACTCCAAGGCAGATACGTGACCATTTCGACGGTGGGTGAGAAGGCCCAGGCCTTCGTGCCCGCGCCGCTGCCGCCACGTCCGCCCATCGACTGGACGCCAGAGCTGCGCAGCAAGTTCGATCAGGCGCTGCTGGCTCTCGGGCGGCTGGACAGCGTCTCGACCCTGCTGCCGGACACCTCGCTGTTCCTTTATATGTACGTCCGTAACGAAGCGGTGCTCTCCTCGATGATTGAGGGGACGCAGTCGTCCCTGTCCGACCTGCTGCTGTTCGAGTTGGACCAGGAGCCCGGTGTGCCGCTCGATGATGTGCGGGAGGTCAGCAACTATGTCGCGGCCCTCGACCATGGTCTGCGCCTGCTGGAGGAAGGGCTGCCGCTGTCCCTGCGGCTGTTCCGTGAGATTCACGGCGTGCTGCTGACCAAGGGCCGGGGCAGCAATCAGACCCCGGGCGAGTTCCGGCACAGCCAGAACTGGATCGGCGGCACCCGGCCGGGCAATGCGGCCTTCGTTCCGCCTCCGGCCGAAGAGGTGCTGGAGTGCATGAGCAAGCTGGAGCTCTTCCTCCATGACCAGCCGGAGCCGACCCCGGTGCTGCTCAAGGCGGCGCTGGCACATGTGCAGTTCGAGACGATCCACCCATTTCTGGACGGTAACGGCCGTCTGGGGCGTCTGCTGATCGCGCTGCTGCTGTGCGAGCAGAAGGTGCTGCGGGAGCCGATGCTCTACCTCAGCCTCTACTTCAAGACGCATCGTCAGTATTACTACGAGTTGCTGAACAATGTGCGCATGACCGGTGACTGGGAAGCCTGGCTCGATTTCTTTGCCGAGGCTGTCATAGTCACCGCCACCCAGGCTGTGGAAACGGCCCAGCAACTTCTCGATTTGTCGAACCAGGACCGTGACAAGATCAGCGGCCTGGGACGAGCGGCGGCATCCACCCTGCTGGTCCACCGGGCGCTGATGGAACATCCCATTGCCACCTCGGGCTCTCTGGTGGAAAAGACCGGCATCACCCCGGCGACCGTCAACAAGGCGCTCGGCCACCTGGAGCAGCTTGGCATCGTCAAGGAGCTGACCGCCCAGAAACGCAACCGCCTGTTCAGCTATGCGGGCTATATCGAGATCATGAGTCGTGGCACGGAGCTGCCGGGCAGGTAGGCCAGTTCGATTCCCATTCTCGGAATCGAATCAGATTCGTTGGGAGGTTGTTCTTGGTATCCGCTCGGGTTGCAAACCCAGCATACTCGTCCGGAGCTTGGAAATCGGGGGAGAAAAGTTGCTTCCCCGGTGGGAACTTGAGGCGTGGCTCGACTTCCTATGTGAAGCCCTTTGTTTTAAATGTGTTACGGGGTAGTTTGGGGTCGGAGACTGAGTTGCGGTCGAGAGCTGTTCCCTCCACCATCTAAAAAAGTCAGACCCGTCTTTTAACCGCGTCCGGTTATTGGCCGGGTTTTTTTCTTCGTATCGCCAGAAACTTTTGTCGCTTTCAGGGCTGCGGCGCTACCGCCCCGATCCCTCCCTTTGGGGAAATCCGTCATGCTCCGCTTCCCTTTCGGCTGAAAATTTTCCGCTACGCGTCTTCGCACCTTCGCCTACAAATAAGAGGTATCCAGGGATGAGTAAGGGCAAGAACTCACAGGGGCGCGGGAAAAAGGAACTTTCCCTCGTCCGTTCCTCTGCCGCCGAATATCTGACCTTTGTCGCGGCGGGGGGCCTTTTCGACCGAGCCGATCACCGCAAGGAAAACATGGGTTTGACCCGTTGGGAAGGTGCGCCCCACGGGAAAAGCCATCGATACGATGTCGCCATCGCCAAGAACGATCTCTCCGAGTTCGAACTTTCGCAGATGCAGCGTATTGAGGAGGCCTCCCGTGATCTATGACCATGGCATCAAGGTGATCGAGGAGATTTTCTGCTCCGAAACCCCTTCGGTCAAAAGCCTGCTTTCGGAGATTTTGCGCCGCCACGGGCACCATCACATCCTGAAGAAGATCATTGGCGATTCGCGGGCTGGAATCTTGGCCGAAGCCGAGACCCTGGCCATGATCACGCTGTTCATAGCGGCCGAAAACCGCAAGCTTAGAGACAAGCTCAAACCTGCGGTGGAAACCTCGAGTTTTTTTGACCTGCTTCCGGGCTCATCAACCCAGAAATAATTCATTCCTCGAAAGGCTTACATCCCGGTCCGTCCCCCTTTCACTAAAGAGAATTCCTTTCACTATCCTTTCACTGGCAAGGCATATATAGAAAAAGGGCTTTGGCTGTAAGCCATAAGCCCTTGATTTTACTGGTGCCCCCGGCGCGACTCGAACGCACGACACCCAGATTAGGAATCCATTCAACACGATTCCCTAGACTTCCCTCAAATTCATTTTATCTTGACGATTCAGACAATTATCTGCTATGAGACTTCCCTAAACTTCCCTCAAAAACACGGGCTTTTGATAAAAAAAGTTGGACAGGGGTTGGACAAAATGAAGCGTGTAAGGTCCCGTTATCCCGGCGTAAGATACCGTGAACACCCCTCCAGAAAGCATGGGATTGGGGCCGATCGGTATTTCTCGATCTTCTATAAACTCGACGGAAGGATGATCGAAGAGGCGTGTGGCTGGGCCAGTAAAGGCATGACGGAAAAGAAAGCCGCCGCGATCCTGGCCGAGTTACAAGAGAATCAGCGACGAGGCGAGGGCCCCCGGACCCTCCGCGAAAAACGGGCCCTCGACGACCAGGCGCGACAGGAACGGGAAGCTGAGGAAAAGCGACAGGAACGGGAGGGCCTTCTCTTTAAAAAAGCCTGGGAAGAGGTTTACCTACCGCACATCCAAGGGGCCAGGAGGAACCCGAACAGTTGGAAACACGAGAAGAGCCTGTACGATAATTGGATAGCGCCCGTGATAGGAGATAAACGACTGGTGGACATTTCCCCTTTCCATCTTGAGAAGATCAAATCGAATATGACAAAAGAAGGGCGCAGCCCTCGCTATCAAGAGCTTGCCCTCGCCGTGATCAGGCAAGTTTTCAACCACCTTGCCGGGCATGGTTTCGCTATCGACAACCCGGTCGATCAGGTCAAGAAACCTAAATACGACAATCGAAGAATGAGGTTCCTGACTGTCGAAGAGGCGAGCGCCCTCCTGGAAGAGCTCGCCACCAGAAGCATCACCGCTCATGACATGGCCCTATTGTCTCTCCATGCCGGGTTGCGCTTCGGGGAGATTGCAGCCTTGCAGTGGCAAGACGTTGATCTTCAGCGAGGCATTTTGACTCTGAGAGACACCAAGAACGCCGAGACAAGATCAGCCTTTATGAGTGGTGCCGTCAAGGCTATGCTTGAACGCCGACCAAAAGGGAAACCATCCGATTATGTTTTCCAATCAAAAAAGGGAGGGCGGATCAAAAAAATATCGCATGCGTTTTTCCGGGCGGTCGATGCCTTGGGGCTAAACGACGGAGTGAAAGATCGCCGACAGGAGGTTTGTTTTCATTCACTACGGCACACCCATGCCAGTTGGCTGATTGAACGCGGGGCAAACCTCTACGCTGTGAAAGAAATTTTGGGTCACAAGGATTTTTCCACAACGTCCCGATATTCACACCTCGGCGAAAACACCCTTAAGTCCGCCATTGAGTCTTTGAACGGCACCCTTCCCGAGAACCGCGATTTTTTTTCTAGTGTACGTAAAAAACTTACAAAACGTAAAAAGTCCGCTCCCTCAAAAAAAGACTAACAATCACAACAGGTTATCTAGCGATACTTTTTACGTAACCGCCACGTAAAAAGGTCCTTATTTACGTAAAAAGGTCTACTCGCCCACCAATTAGAAGGTGATTCCTATCATATCTTGAAACTGAAAGGTGAGGTGGACAGGCCCGGATAGAAATGGTAGGCGTCCGACTTCCGGCAGGATTGGCACGGGGTTACGGGTGAGTCCATACAAACCATTGGCCCGGCCCTGATCGTCGATCTGTGGCCGTCCTGGGCCGCTATTGTTGGGTTCTGACGAAAAAAAACCTGGACCGGCGAGGTGAAAAAGCAGGAACAATCTACAGAAAATGTGATCATGAAGATTAACACTTAGAATCACAAGCTGCAATGAAGCGCAGCGGAATTGCCGTCCGTGTGCAAGGCATGGTTATATCTTCTTCTTTTTTAGATATTGAGTTGACCGGACTAATAAAGCAACCTTAACACCTAAATTTAGATCATCGGTTGTCGGCAAAAAGGCTGAATCTGGTCTAATATCGAGTTCAACACCGGCATACTTTTTTGCGATATCATCCGGCAAGTATCCTATGTGTTTTGATACAGTAATGTCATCGATTGTCGCGCTGGCCATCACTTTTAAAGCATTTCGATTTACTGGATTATCAGGTTCAGATTCTAAATACATTTTGAATGATGATTCTTGTGCTAAACGCAGAAAATCTTTCGAGCGATCGCCGTGTGACAATCCAACAACCTTGACTTTTCCTTCGTCAGACCATTTCCAATCCGAACCCCACGATCCTTTATAGTTCACGAAATTTTTATTATTCCAAGAGGACTTTTGGTACCATTTGTTTGGTTCTATTTCCTCGCCACCATCGTAGATTAAAAAATCGAATCTCACTTTTTGAGATCTTGTAGTTTCCTGCTTGGTTCCAAATAGCCAGTTAAGTAAGCCCATTGGATAATTCTCTAATTTCTTTGATATAACGCCCCAAATCATCAGCCTGAAAAGCCTTACGAAATTTTAGTGATGCAAATGCATGATGCAAAATGAACTTTGGCAAAGAAGACATAAAAGTCACGGCTTTTCAGATCTGTGTGAATTTCGTTGTTGGGCTGGTCAATTTTTCAAGACATCTGTCCGTTCTTCTCCCGTATTTTCATCTATCGCCAGCTTGAATGTGTTAGCGTATAGTTGGCCCTCAGCATTCGTCTCAACTGTTACCCGACAGAGCCAATACGGCCAGTCTGAATCCCGCAGTAGGCCTGTGCCATCCCATCCCGTGAGGCACGACGGTGATGAAAAAAACTGGACGAGAAAAGACCCAGCCGCCCGTGACTCATATACCTTGCAGATATCAACAGCGGTTTGCATGAACTGCGCTTGCGTCAATGTTCTCGGAGCAACAATAGCTCGAACCTGGGCCTTGGCCCGGCCGGGGCGAGACGATGAGTTGAATTTGTGTTGCGGAAGTTGCACAGTTGCAACCGCAATTACTGAGAAAGCAAGCACCGCCGATACAATCATGATAATGAGCCGATTTCTATTCATATTTTCCTCCTTTTCTTGTGTTCTCTCCGGCCCAACGCCCGGCATAAGGCACGGCGGCTTTTTGCCGCCGCTCTTAATGCCGATTGTTGTACACTATTATATTGTTTTTTTGTTTAATATGTTCCAATCATACTCATTTGAAATTGAGAGATATTTATATATTTGAAAAGAATATTCAGAGAAAAGTTCAAGACAAAATGTCGCGTTTTCTTTGGAAATATTCAGTTGATAACCTTCATCAGTGCAGGCACCAGAAAAATATTTTTTAAGAATTTCCCTTTTCTCTTTGGACCAATCTTTCATTCTCATCTTTTTTATAAGAAAAATTGAATGAGTAGCACTGTGGCGAACTTCTTCAACAACAGGAAACCAGTCCTTTAAATTGATTACACGGTTATTATTATTTTCTGCTGTTCCAATATCGGGGCATATCCTCCGAAGAAACTTTAATTTATCTCTATTCGTTTTGTAGTGGTACTCGAAATATGCCTTCCAAAAAATGGTATCAGATTTCTTTAAGCAATTACTTTTTCTATCTGACTCAAAGTTGTGGAGTTTTTCAGGTTCAGCGATACTTTGCTGATTTAACAACATATTTACAGATATATCCTTCAAAAATCTCTCAAATGCCTCTAACGATTGAGCAATAGTCCATGCAGACTCACGAGCCAATATTATCTTGATGACCTCAAAATACTCCTCACCCTTTGATGAAAATCTGCCGGAAGGATAATACCTTACCAGTCCCTCACCGGGCCATTCAGTAAGATCTCTTATTAGGAGTCGGCATCCTGCGAAAATATCTGATATATCGATAGACGATTGAGAGATTGACTCTCTATATTGTTTTTCGAAAATTTGCAGTTGATTATCAAGGGTGAATAGCAACCCATTAAGGGTATTAAGATGATAGAAGAGACTATATATTGGAGGATTTAGAGGGTTCATAGAGAAGATTCTGAATATTTTTCTTATTTGTAAAACTTTAATTTATGAGGCGCTTTTGTCGCATAATACAATAAATATTAGACGTCAAGCCCGCAGGCCATTGATTTTTCAATTAAGAAAAAGATTTTTGGTAAGATAAAGATTGTGGGCGGGGCACCCTGACGGCACCGTTCAGCCACTAAACCTAGTCACATTTTGGCCTAAATTTCAACCAGAAAATACTGGCTTTTGGCTAGAGTTTCTTAGACAGTCGTCTCCGTTGACCCTCGTGCGCCTGGATACCCACAAATAGCTGTTTTCACAGGGCCATCAGTTTTCCGGAAAAATCATTTAATACCGCTCTGGGGCGACAATGGCCAAAGCGAGGGCGCAAAGACGTTCCACTTCGAGGGCGTCAATCGACGTCTCCGGGCGGGGCTGATATCTCTCACAAGGGCATGGAATGAAAGGAAGGTCGAGTCGGGCGGCTCTATCTAGGCAGGTGTGATAAAAAACGCATTCGGCGATGTCTTTCATAGCTGGAAGATGTGCGGACCTCCCGCGCCCATGGGTCGCTGTCATGGGCGGAGAGGCTCGCACCTTGTCGCGGACACCAGCCCCTTTTCGATGAACTGGCCTAACCAGCGCGCCGCGCCGCGCTCCAGCAAGGAAGGGGTCCGAACGCGGGAATGGACAGGGGAGAACCTTGACCCCTTCCGGGCATCCCGCGCCGGTCAAAGCCGCCCCTCACGGCTCCGAAGGTGCCCGGACGATCAATAGATTGTTTGGAGCGGCTCGCCGTTATTGGCCCGCCGGAGATAATCGGAGTGCAACGCCGGGAACTTCCGCGCCGCTTCCTGCAAGGCCTCGGCCTTCGACATCCCGCGATTATCCACGTAGAACTGCGCCGCCTGCTCATACGTTTGAAACCTGCTCATACCCGTGCCGGGTATGTTATTTTCCATTTGAGTAGATTCGTTCGCCATTCCATTCACCTCTTTGATCTTTCGTAGTAATTCGTGCCCTGACCGCCCTGTTTCGACCCCCGCCGGTCGCTTTGTCGGGGTCTTGCCGGAGCCGGGGATCTTTCCCATAAACTGCATCGCGGCCCGCATCTGCTCCGCCGTAATCCCCATTTTAACCGCCTTGTCGAGTCGATCCACGTCAGGGCCGGGGCCCGCCACAGCACGCGCGAAGGACAGGACTTTTTCCCGTTCCTCCCGCCGGGCCGTCTCGACCGCTGCCTTGATCTGTTCCGGGGTCGCCGTTTTTTGACCCTTGACGGCCATTTTCGGGCCTTCGATGCCCCTTTTCGGGGCCGGGTCGGGCCTTTTCACGGCGCAGATCGCACTTTTTATGTTCTCAATCCTTGCATTCATATCACTCAATTTTTCGCCCTCCCTTTCAATACTCAGGGTTGTTCTCCGGATCGGCCGCCGAAATCAACTATCCGGAATTTCCGGATAGCTCACCCATTCCCGTGCCCCGGATGCGCCGCCGGGGCATCGCCTCGCTCGTTTACAAACTTGCCTATGCCGAGCGCCCGATAGGCGTCGGCCTCTTCCGGCTGGGACAACCGGAGCGCATACCCCTGCGGCCCCGCCGGGGTGCGGCAAGACCTCTGTAGCCGTCGCCAGTGGGCCACAAAGTCGTCTCGGACATCTCCAATGACCTTGCCGCCGACGCCGATCAAGAAATATCTGTCCGGGGACAACTCATTGATTTCCGTGGTGATTTCCGCGAGACGCTCTTCGATTGCCTCAAGTTCGGCTTCCCTCTCCGCGAGAGTCTCGCCAAAAATCTCGCCCTCGATGTCCGCCACGGCGGCCTCGACCTCGGAGAAATCCACGGCTGGAGGCCAGCGGTCCATAGCGACCCGTCCTAAGATCCACCCCGGAAGATCACGCCCCCCGGACCGCCCGCGCTGTCGGATGTCGCTGATTATGTGCTGCCGGATCGCCGTGACGCGCTTCTCCCGTTCGCCGTCGAACAACACGCGAAGCTCCGCGAGTAATTCCTCCCTGGCCAGCGCGGCGTTTCGTGTGAGCCGCTTCTGCTCCCGGAGCCTCTTGGCCTCGCGGCGGAGGTCCTGGAGCCGGATATAATCGGGCACCCAACGGTAACGCTCGTCGCCCACAAGCAGGCTATGCCCTGGGATCGAATCCCTACTGACAAGTTGAATATGGCTGGTGCTCATGAATCCCCTCCGTTTTTTTATCCAGAATATCCCGCCCCGGCGCGACCCTCAAGGACTGGTGGCACGCTGTGTCTCGTCTGACACAGAATCCCACGCCACGCCGTTCTCTGCCTGGAAGAGGGCAATTTGTCGCCGAATGTAGGCCTTGACGGCACTTTGCCGCACCCGAAGTGACCCCCTCACCCTGAAAGCCTCAAGCTCGCCTTCAGACACCAGCCGATAAACCGTCCGCCTGGAAACTTTAAGAATTTCGGAGACTTGATCCGGCCTAAGGACTCGGTCTTTTTTCTCGATCATCGCCAAACCATTGATATAAAACTGTTTTTTGGTTACATGCCGAAATTACTGGAAAAAAGCACAAACTTATCGCGCTGGCCCGAAACCGCATGGAAGTCCCCCCTCCAGGAAGGACCCGCTCAACGTATTAGAATGTCACGCCATTTCGCTAGCACATTCTCGAAGCTGGCTCTATCCCTGGAGTTTGCTGCGGTGGTCATCTGCTCGGCCAGGTCATCGGCCTGACGACGATCTGCAGACGATAAATCCGTGAACCTCCGGCCGGCCGCGTTCAACTCCCGGATGACCTCTTGAGTCCGTCGGTCACAATGTTCAGCTTCCATATCGCCACGCTGCTGGACGTTCTCGGATGAGTCTATGCCTTTGGTAGGGGTGCTTTCCAACTCGGCTATGATTTCGTCGCGATGCTCCCTGGCATGTTGAATCGCTTTCTCCCTGCGGCCCGCTTGCAGCCGGGACAGCCCGCTGACCTTCAACTGCCCGCCGATGACCTCCGCGTTAAGCCCTGCAGCACGGAGCGTTTCAAGGGGGGTCATATCGTCACCTCGTCGTCGGTATCCGGTCGCCGGACCTTCAAGGCATAAGTGACCCTCGGCCGGCCGGAGGTTTTCTCCGCCTGCTCAACAATCCTTCCAGATTTTTTGAGTTCGTCGAGGCCCCCTTTAATTTTTTCGGCTTTAACATTACAAGCGAATACGCCCTTGTAGAGTTCCGTTCCGGTCTTAGGCCCATCGGCCAGGGCTTCGAGGATCTTGGCCTGAGTGGAGTCCTCGGCGGCCCCCGAGAAGATGTAACGCGCCGACGCCTCGCAATAGCACCACACTTCGAGGGCTGCCCGAAGGTGATCCGGCTTGATTTCTCTGGAACAATCCGAAAGGGCAAAGATGAGGGCGAGGCGCAAGGTGTATGACTCGGATCGGCTGGTCACGGCCCCGATCAGCCCAGGGGTGTCCACTGACAGGCGGGGATAGACCTCAAGCCACAGGTCCCGTGCGGCGTCGGAAAGGGTGATTTCACCAACCCCTTGGGCGAAGGCCAGGCATCTCAGGAGGGTTTTCCGGTACTCGCGCACCCTTTGCTTGGGCATCCGCGAGGGGAGGGGGACCAACTGCGGCCGGCGGGCGCATACCCAAAGAAAGCGATTTGAAAATCCGCTAAAATTTTCGGTGTCGGGGAGGCGTTTCAAAAGTTCATGATGCGTAATGTGAGTGACAATTCCGACGTGATGTCCGGTGCTCCTTGTGGGGCTCGTCTTCGTCAATGGTTCGGCCGGCGATCCATCCCAGAAGCACCTTAGAAGGGTGCTAAGCGTGTTGCCTTCCCGCTTCGTGCAGGCCAGGGCACTCGCCATCTCCGAGTCCAGCACAAATAGCCTTTTATCCGCAATTCCCGCCTCCACCATGACACTCTCTTGTTGTTTTCTGTCCCACTCATACCTAGGATCACGAACCGCAAACGCGAGCCCTTCGCCGGTGCTCAGGGGCCCGTGTGACAACCGGGCAAAACGGTGGTCCATGCTCGCCGGGTCTCCATCTTCTGACTTAAAAAGCGTCAGGACCGGCCCGGCCGATGTGCCCTTCCGGCCCCGGCTCGTGTTCCCTACTATCGCCACGAAAAGGCGGGCATGGTGCTCGTCGTCGCCGATCCTCAAATGCGCATCACGCCCGGCTTCTACCCCGAAGGCGACAAGCTCCGTCAGGTAAGTTGCCACGGGGTCGGCTTCGGTGTTCTCAGTCGCCTCGCGTGCATGATCGCCCATCCAACCAAAGAACATTTCATCCGTGGCAGTCGGCCAGGGGACGGCGGGCGTTTCTGGTGTAGGCTCGGCGCCTTCGGCCCGTGCGCTTGAACCTCTTTCGTTCGGTTCGGGCCCTCGCGGTGAGCCCATGCCAGCGGCGGCTGAACGGATCGTCTTTTCGATTTCGGCAGCACTGAGCCCGGCGGTTCGAGCGGCTTCGGTGAGACGGGCCACCGCCTCGCCTTCGGCGATATGCCCGCCGGAGACCAACTGGAATATTCGATAGGCCGCCCGGTTCAACGTCTCGTTGCGCTCGCCATCGGGGGTGGTGGCAACCTTTGCACACTCGTCATCAAGGGCCTTCCGTCCGTATGCGCTCGTTTGTCCTGCGGCCCGTTCCCTGCGTGCCCCATCCCAGTTCCAGTTCTTTGTAACGAGTTCGAGGAGCCAAGGCGGGCAATCGGCCATTGGAAGATTCTTCTCGACCTCGTAGATTGCTCCGGAGGGGTGGACGCTTCCAGGCCACAGGATATATCCGCCATTTGCCTTGACGTCGAGGCGGTGCCCAAGTTTTCCATTCCGGCTCTTGATGTCGGCTCCGTCGGGCCACCTCAAAAGAAGGTGGCGCCCGTTCCCCGTCCTGTGTGCCCGCGTCGCTGGTAGCCCCCCGTGCTCGTCTTCGAGGGCGGCGAGGCTTGCGGCCCCTTCCTCTCCATCCGGATCAAGCGCGAAAAATCCGCTGGCCTCTCCGGTCCGGACCGCGACATTTGCCTTAGGCCATTTCGCCCACCAGGCTTTTATCTGCTGTGTGTCTCTGGTGGCATCCTTCAAACCGTGTGGCGTGATAGGTTCTTTCCCTCCTGGCCTGCAAGGGAACACCTGAAACCCTTCGGCGGCGGCCTGAAGGGCGACTTGCTCAAGACTCGGTTTCATGAGCCCTCCCTTCTAACCAATCAACGAAGGAATCCCGGTCATAAAGGACATTCCTACCGATCCGCACGGCCCCTTTCGGACCGGTCCCCGCACTGTCATGGTTCGCCAGGGTTTTGGCATTTTGCCCAGGCACCAGCTTCGGGACCGCACTACGATAAAAAGCCGGTGGCAGATTTCGTCTCAACTTTTCAAAAACTGTCTCGTCCATGCCGCACAACCCTACTCGCCGAAAATCTCCTTCGCGTCCGTGCCTAAAAGTCCTGCCCAGCGGCTCTGCTCCTTCTCGCTCAACCCCCGCCACCCTCGGACTACCTTGCTGACGAGCGAATCATGGACTTTGAGCTTGCGCGAAAATGCAACCTGGGAGCCAAACTTTTCAACAATTTTCCCCTTCAAAACTAGGTTCGCCATTTCGGTAACCCTCCCCTTCCTTTGCGGCGTAATCAGATTTCGACTTTCGATTATTAAAAAAAACTCAGAAACCACTTTTCTCAATTACCCTGTCCAAAGAGACTACAAGGGCGCTCGCATGCCGATTAAGGAGCATGGTGATACGGTCCCCATCTCCCGGCCTGATGCTCAGCATCCAACCACGTCCAGAAGCCTTGAGCGCAGTGAAAAAGAGCCCTGCCTTTTTTGGCGCATTGGACTCGTCGTCCCACCACTTATCCGCCGCAGATAAAAACCCCCACATCAGATTTTTGACAGCCGCGAGCGTAAGGCTGTATTCCAGGAGCTCGCCGAGGACGGCGAACGCAAAAACAGCTCTCAGTGAATACCGCCGCGCCCGCCCGCGCCCGCGCCCGGAATCCACATCCGGGGTAATGACCTTCTCTTCGGTGTAGAACTGGACCTGTCTGGGAGTGAGGTTTTTCACGCGTTTTAACACATCCGCCTTCGTGCACCCCCTTTTTTCAGTCTCCATATGTGCCTCCGAAATCAGATTGTGATTTATTGTAAAAACTCGGACGGCATTGTCAATAAAAATTCTCCTCCATGCGTACTTTTTCTTATAAATTCAATAAAATCAAAAACGTAAACACGCACCTATCCGCGCACCTAGCATGCACGACCTTTTTACGTAAAAACCCCCCCTTTTTACGTCGGGGGTACGTATTAAGTTTCAATGCCATAAACCATTAGAAATACAAACATTTTCAAGGCACGCAATACCTTAATACGTTAAATACGTTTAATACGTAGATTTAAAAAATACGTGATACCTTAATGCCAATACATATAAATGAATGATTATTCATTCATTATTCTATATTCTTTTGGTTGGATAATAGTTGGACAAATGGCTAACCAACAAAAAAAGAGGCTGCAGCTTGTGACCGCAACCTCTTGATTTTCCTGGTGCCCCCGGCGCGACTCGAACGCACGACACCCAGATTAGGAATCTGGTGCTCTATCCACCTGAGCTACGGGGGCGCAAAGATTTTTTCTACCATAGTATCCCGAAAAGTCAATGCTTTTGAGTGGCGGCATTGAAAAATCTGTTGCCTATGAGGATAGAATCATTATAATGGCCAAATATGAATCTGATCACAGAAGGGGTCAGATGACGCGATTGCCACAACGGTGTGGGGATGTAGCTCAGGTGGGAGAGCGGTACGTTCGCAACGTACAGGCCAGGGGTTCGAATCCCCTCATCTCCACCATATTTTTTTCCTCGTGCACCTTCCAAGGCCGGTGTGGCTTTTTCGGCCGGGCAGCGTCCATTCTCGGGCAGAGGTGGAACGAAAACCGGCGGAGATTGAGACCAGCGGATCACCGACACCGACCCGGGTCTCTCCCAGAATCACCCAGCATCTTCTTCTTTCCTCAATCTCTGGAAACCATTCCTACCGGGGTGAAACCTCATGGGCCGAACTGCTGAAATATATCGAAAGACCAAGGAAACCGATATCACCCTGAAGCTCGACCTGGATGGTCATGGGCAGAGCCGGATCGCCACGCCTGTGCCGTTCATGGATCACATGTTGACCCTTTTCGCTGCGCACGGATTCATGGACCTCCAACTGACCGCCGATGGGGATACCCAGATCGACGATCATCATACCGTGGAAGACATGGGCATCTGTCTAGGACTCGCGGTACGGCAGGCCCTTCAAGACAAGCTCGGCATCCGGCGGTACGGCACTGCGTCCGTCCCCATGGACGAGACACTGGTCCGCGTCGTTCTCGATATCTCCGGCCGTCCGTTTCTGGCTTATCGCGTGACGTTCCCGGATGCTTTTTCAGGCCGGTTCGATTTCGGGCTTCTCGAGGAATTTTTCCGGGCGGTTGTTCTTCATGCCGGGGTCACGCTGCATATCGACCTCCTTGCCGGAAAGAACGCCCACCACATCGCCGAGGCGATTTTCAAGGCCTTCGGCCAGGCGATGGACCGGGCTACGATGATCGACCCACGAAGGGAGGGTGCCGTCCCCTCTACGAAGGGGGCCATTTGAGGCCGTAGTAGAAGAAAGGAAAGAGGTTACAGCCATGTTTCACTCATTATTGCTGCGAATCATTTCTGCAGCAGCTTGTCTTTCGATTTGCATGACTCTTTCAGGCTGCGCTGGTGACCGCAAAGCATCCACCACGATCACTGAACCGATCGTTATCAAAAAACTCGTTGTTTTCGGATTTTCTCGAGCCCTGGCACCCGGTTCGACGCCCGACGTCATTCGGGACCCGATTTCCGGCTCCCTTTTCAGCGCCGAACCCGTTACCGAAGAGGGCTTGGCTTTCATGAACGAAAATCTTTTCACCAGGATACTTGCCCTTGGCGGCTACGAACTGGTCTCCCCAAGCCAGGCGCAGGGGGTTTATCAAAAACTGATCGCTTCGGGAAAACTCGCCGGGAGTGGCCGACTCGACATGCTGAGGGAGATAGGGCTGGCATTCGGAGCGGACGCGGTGCTTGCGGGCTATCTCTACCGATGGCAGGAACGGGAAGGCACCGATTTCGCCGTCAACCGACCCGCATCCGTCGCTTTCTCTTTCAACCTTCTCAGCCCCCCCAGCGGAGAACTGATCTGGCACAATAAATTCGACAAGACACAGCAGTCGCTGACGGAAAACATTTTTGATTTCAAAACATTCGTGAAAGGCAAAGGCCGTTGGATGACAGTACGGCAATTGGCTGAGATCGGCCTCGAGGGGCTGGTTGCAGCCATGCCTCTTGAAAGCGATTGACGGGCCGGATCCCGGTTTATATCCATCCGGAAAGGATTTCCCGGTGGAACCCGTCAATACGGACATGAGGATTTTTCTTTACACGCTGCGCGTGCTCAGTCTCACCGCTGCAGGGCGGGTCCCGGTTTCTTCACACCCTTCGGGCGCTCAGTCCCACCGGTTCGCGGCGGGTCCCGGTTTGGCCCATATCGAGGAAACGAAGCGTTTGCGTGGGGGCGACCTGCAGGTCGCCGCACCAGCAAACCTGCAGACTGACGCCGAGCTAGGCAGACAAGATCCTTTTTGGATCGACATTTAGAAAAGGAGAATCAAAAGATTGATCATCATACCCGCGATCGACATTAAGGGAGGCCGTTGCGTGCGGCTTCAGCAGGGCCTGATGTCCAAAGAAACCGTATTCTCGGATTTCCCGGAAGAGATGGCTCAACGTTGGGTGGACAAAGGGGCTGAGCGGCTTCACATCGTCGATCTTGACGGGGCGGTCCAGGGTCGTCCCGTCAATGCCGAAACCATCGCCCGAATCGTCAAGGCCGTCCGTATCCCGGTGGAACTGGGCGGGGGAATCAGGGATGTTGCCACGCTGAAGGCTTACTTCGACCTGGGCATCGCCTATGCCATCCTTGGGACCGTCGCCTTGAAGAATCCGGATTTTGTAAAAGAAGCCTGCAATGCCTTCCCTGCAAAGATCATCCTGGGGATCGACGCACGCGGCAACCGCGTCGCCGCTGAAGGCTGGACCGAGGAATTCGCTGAAACCCCTCTCGAACTCGCCCGTAAATTCGAGCCCTTCAACCTCGCCGCCATCATCTACACGGATATCTTCAGAGACGGTATGCGCACGGGGCCCAACACGGAAGCTACCCGTGCCCTGGCACGGGCATTGGACACCCCCGTGATCGCCTCCGGCGGCATCGCCGACATCAGCCATGTGGAAGAATTGCTGCAGACCGAAAAGGACGGGGTCATCGGCATGATCACCGGCCGAGCGCTCTATGACGGAACCCTGGACCTCGAAGAGGCTATCCGCTTAAGCGTTGATTTTTCTTCTTGACACAACCAAATAAAAGAATATACTGAAAGTTTTCGATGAGGTTTGATATGCCTTTGGAAGCCAGGATTGCCGAAGACCTCAAGAACGCTATGAAGCAGAAGGACGAGTTGCGCGTGTCCTGCCTTCGTATGCTCAAGACCGCTTTGAAGCGGAAACGGGTCGAACTCATCCGGGATCTGACCGACGACGAAGTGCAGGGGGTGATCACTTCCGCCGTCCGCCAGGGGCAAGAAGCCGCCGAGGAATTCAAGGCCGGGGGACGAACCGATCTTGCTGAGAAGGAAGAAGCCGAGATCCGGATCCTATATGAATACCTCCCTCGGCAATTGAACCCGGGAGAGATCGACGCGATCCTGAGGGAGGTCATCTCCGAGACCGGCGCCAAAAGCGCGAAGGACCTGGGAAAGGTCATGAAGGCAGTCATGTCCAGGCTGGCCGGCAAAGCCCAGGGCAAAGAAGTGAACGAGAGGGCTCGGCGCTTGCTCTCTTGAGATTCAGCATTATATTTTGAGGGCCGCGATACACCGATTCTTATGAAGAGGGTCATGGCCACACTGCAGACAGCCAAGGAAGAAATCCGCCGCAAGGCCGATATCGTAGAATTCATCAGTCAGTTCGTTCAGCTGAAGAAGGCCGGCAAGGACTTCGTCGGATTGTGCCCTTTCCACGGAGACAAGGACCCGTCCTTTACAGTCAGCCCGGACAAACAGATGTTCCATTGCTTCGGCTGCAAAAAGGGCGGGGATATTTTCGCCTTCTGGATGGCTTATCATGGCGGGTCTTTCCCGGAGGCCATGAAAGATCTGGCGGAACGCTATCATGTGCCGATCGAGAGTGAGACCTGGAGCCCGGCTGATCAGCGCAGGGCGGATAAACGCGAAGCCCTTTTCCGAATCAACGAAGCGGCGGCCGCTTTCTTCGAGGCCAGGCTGAAGGATGACGTTGTGGGAAAGCCCGGCCGGGATTACCTTGAAAGCCGCTCCGTGTCCGAAGATGTCCGCACGAGCCTGAGGCTCGGTTACGCACCGGACAGCTGGCACGGCCTGGCGAACGAGCTGAAACGCCGGGGCGCCGACCTGTCGGCCGCCGCGGAGGCCGGTTTGATTGCTCGAGGCGAGCGGCAGGGCTATTACGATCGGTTCAGAGGGCGGATCATCTTTCCCATTTTCGACACCCGGAAAAAGCTCGTGGGCTTTGGGGGCCGCGTCCTCGGGGATGGCCATCCGAAATACCTGAATACACCGGAGACGCCTGTTTTTCACAAGGGCGCCGTCCTGTACGGCCTGCACATCGCTTTGAACTCCATCCGCCAAAGCGGGAGGGTTGTCGTCGTCGAAGGCTACATGGATTTCCTGACCCTTTTTCAGGCAGGACTACCAGAAGTGGTGGCCACTCTCGGAACCGCACTGACCCGCGAACATATCCGGTCTCTCAAAGGCTGCGCGAAGGAGGTCTTTCTGGTTTTCGACGCCGATGCTGCAGGCCGCAATGCGGCGCTCCGCAGCCTCCCTCTTTTTCTGCAGGAAGGCTTGCAGGCGCGGGCAGCCGAACTACCCCCGGGTGAAGATCCGGACAGCCTGGTAAGAAAGGGTGGCCTGGCCTCTTTCAACCCTTATCTGGAGAAAGCCCCTCTGCTTTTCGATTTTTTCCTGGCCCACAAGGCCCGCGTCGAAAGTCCCGATCACATCGAAGCACTCATGGCGACCCTCAGAGAGGTCCTGCCGGTCCTGGCCGAGATACAGGAGGAAGCGCCGCGGAGGCTTTACGTCAAGCGGCTGGCCGAGCACCTCCACCTCCAGGAGGAGATCATCTGGCCTGAGCTTGCCAAGGTTTCCGGTGCAAAGCAGACAAGCCCAGCGCACGCGGAGCGGATCGAAACCGTTCTGATCGAAAAGGAAACGGCCAAGCGCTTCGGGAGTGACCTGCAGCTCCTCAATCTCGTCCTCCATCACCCCGAAAAGGCCGTCGAACTCTCAGATTGCCAGTGGCGATGTCTCGCTGCGGACCGGGTCGTCATCGAAATCATCGAAGTCATTTTCAGACGTGGCAACTCCCGACGGCCACCGCGTTATGAAGAACTGCAGGATCGTCTGGACAGCGACGAGGCCCGGATGATCCTGCGTGAAACCCTCATGCGGCCCTCGTTTTTTTCCGAGGCGGATGCCCTGTTGGCGGTCACGGAGTTCAAACACAGGATTGAACAGAAGGAGATTGCCGCCTCGATCCAAAAGGCAAAGGCGGAAGAGGATATAGACATTCATGCACTGGACCGACTCCGCAAGTTGAAGGCAAAACGTCTTGCGGAACTTACCAAGGCTTAGCGCGCAGCGACCAAGGGCGGAGGGTGAACTGGAATGGGTAAGAACACCGATATCAACGGATTGAAACGCTTGATCGATATTGGCAAGGACAAAGGATATATCACCTACGAGGAGTTGAACGGCGACTTGTCGGACGAACTGATGTCTTCGGAAGACAGCATCGACGACCTGATCATGATGTTCGAAGACCTCGACATCATGGTGGTGGACGAGGCCTCCAAGGAGCGCATCGAGAAATCCAGGGGCGAGCCCAAGGACAGTCTGATTACGGAAGAGCGGGAAAACTTCCGCGTTGACATCGCCGATTCCGCCTCTCGTGCATCGGATCCCGTCAAGATGTACCTGAAAGAGATGGGTTGCATCTCGCTTCTTACGCGTGAAGGTGAGGTTCAGATCGCAAAAAGGATCGAGGCTGGAGAAAAAGAGGCCTTGAGCGTGCTCGTCGAGTGTTCGCTGGGCGTCGAGCACATCATCGAACTCGGCAGAGAACTCGAGGAAGGGCAAATCAAGCTCAGGGATGTCATCAACGACCTCGAGGATGATGAGAACTACACGCAGGTCGGCGAACGGAAAGGGTCGTTGATCAACTTGATCAACGAGATCGCTCAGATCCACAATGACATCCAGGTCAGGAGACTGGAACTGTCCAAAGGGCGATTATCCGATGAGGAGAAGAAAAAGCTGCAGTCCGAGATCAAGAGCGGGCAAATCAAGATCAAGGAACTGGTGAATTCCTTCAAATTGGAGAAGGCCCAGCTCGACGGAATGTACAAAAAATTGAAGACGTTGGCGAATGAAATCGAGGAATGCGAAAGGCAGATTACCGAGTGCATGCTCGCTGCAGGCGGAAAACCCATCTCCTATTTGAAGAAGTGCATCGCCAAACTGCCGAAGGTCTGCACCGACGAAGAACTCATTATGCCCATCGGGATGAAACGGGCGGAGCTCGAAGATCTGAGATGCAGGCTCGAGCATGCGCAAGAGGCCATCCTTCAGGCCAAGCAGCGCACAAACCTCACGCCCCGGCAGATGAAAGACAAGCTGAGGCGCGTCGAAAGCAGCCTGGACAAAGCCAAGCGCGCCAAATCCGAGCTGATCGAGGCCAATCTGCGGCTTGTGGTCAGCATCGCCAAGAAATACACCAACCGTGGGCTGCAATTCCTCGATCTGATTCAGGAGGGCAACATTGGCCTGATGAAGGCCGTCGACAAGTTCGAATACCAGCGGGGGTATAAATTCAGCACCTACGCCACCTGGTGGATCCGGCAGGCCATCACCAGGGCGATCGCAGACCAGGCCCGGACCATTCGCATTCCTGTGCATATGATCGAGACCATCAACAAGCTGATTCGAACTTCCCGTTATCTGGTTCAAGAGCACGGCCGTGAGCCCACCCCTGAGGAAATTGCGGAAAAGATGGAATTTCCTCTGGAAAAGGTGCGCAAGGTCCTGAAAATCGCGAAAGAGCCCATCTCACTGGAAACCCCCATCGGAGAAGAGGAAGACAGCCATCTCGGGGATTTCATCGAAGACAAACGGATCCTTTCCCCTGGAGATGCCGTCGTCAATTTCAGCCTTTCCGAACAGACCAGGAAGGTCCTCAGGACCCTGACCCCCAGGGAGGAAAAGGTTTTGCGGATGCGTTTCGGAATCGGCGAAAAGGCGGATCACACGTTGGAGGAAGTGGGCCGTGACTTCAACGTGACACGCGAGCGGATCCGGCAAATCGAGGCCAAGGCCCTGCGAAAACTCAGGCATCCGAGCCGCAGCAAGAAGCTCAAGAGCTTTATCGAGAATTGAGGCCGGGTCAACTGCTCTCGGACTCGGTAAGGGATCTTGCCTTTGATTCACAGAGTCGCTGGTCGTTGGAAATGCCGCCCCGGAGTGAGTCAGGCTGGAATTTCCCTTGACAATTCAGGTGCAAGCCCGCATTTTAGATAGTGGTGGATGCATTCAATGGGCCTATAGCTCAGCTGGAAGAGCCACCGGCTCATAACCGGTAGGTCCCTGGTTCGAACCCAGGTGGGCCCACCAGACATGTTCAGCAGTCCCGCAGTTTGTCGGGGTATTCAGGATCGTATGGATTTGGACTGAGCCATCTTCGTGCCAAGGCGCATAGCGAAAGGATGCGCCTTTCACGTTTGTGATCCTCTGCGCCGACCCGGTTACCCCATGACCCCTACGCTGGAAGACATACTGGAGTTGGTCGAATCAGTGGCGCCGGCCCACCTGTCGGAACCCTGGGATAACCCGGGTCTGCAGGTGGGCGACCGGTCGAAACGGGTTCAGAAAATCCTGCTTGCGCTGGACCCCACCCTCAGAGCCATCCAAGCCGCCGTCCGACTTCAAGCCCAACTGCTCTTCACACACCACCCCCTGATCTTCAAACCCGTCTCACAGCTCGACCCTGCAGATTACCCCGGAAACGTTGTTTTTCTAGCTATCCGCTCCGATGTAGCCGTAGTGTGCGCCCATACGAACCTCGACAGCGCTGCAGGGGGCATCAATGATTGTCTTGCCTCCATTTTGGGGTTGACAGATGTCACTGTCCTGCAAGAGGCGCCCGGGAACCCGGGTGCCGGGCTGGGGCGACTGGGGTCTCTGGAGAGACCGATCACTCTCGGTGGGATGGCCGAAACCATCAAAGAGCGTTTGCAGACCCCGAGCTTGAGGGTCATTGGTCCCATGGAAAAACGGATCGAGCGTGTCGCCGTTGTCGGGGGCTCCGGCAGCGACTTGGCAGAACTGGCCTTCCGCAAAGGCGCCGATCTTCTGGTAACCGGTGATGTGAGTCACCACAAGGCGCTCGACGCAGCCGCCCTTGGCCTGGCCATGATCGATGCGGGTCATTACGCCACAGAACGGGCAGCTTTGCACGCCTTCAAGGATTCGCTCGAGGCTGTTTTTGAAAGAAGACGTTGGAATACTGTAATCATCTGGGATTCGGAGGAGGAAAACCCCAGCCGGCCTGTCTGACCGTCTAAGACCGAGACAGATGGTTCCTTCGACACTCCGACCGGGGCCGGACATATTTTGTGCCGGTGTGTTTCCTATTGCCCTTACCGCCAAAGCAAGTTGAAGCAAAGATTAAGGAGAGGAAGAATCCATTGGAAGAAACAATCAGACTTTTGATCGGTTTGCAGGATTGTGATTTACGGATCAGAAAGATCCATCAAAAGCGGGCCGAGGGACCCGAGATCATCAAGCAGCTGGCCGAAACAGCCTCTCAAGCAGAGGCTCAGCTCCAGGAAACCCGTCAAGGACTCGAAAATGCCAAGAAAGAAAGGCGGTCCAGGGAAAAGAATCTCGATGATCTTCGGAGCAAGATCCAGAAAAGCAACCTGAAACTCTCGAGCATCAAATCCAACAAGGAATACACCGCTGTCTTGAAAGAGATCGAAGACCTCAAGCGGGAAAAGGCCATCCAGGAGGATGGCCTTATTGAGATCATGGAGGAACTCGAGCGCCTCGAAAAAGAATGCGCTGCGGGCGAACACCGGCTCGATGATGCCAAAAAGCGGTATGAGAGTGATCAAGCGCAAATCCTGAACGAGCTAAGGCAACTCGAAAACGACCTTTCAAATCTGCTGCAGGAACGGAAAACCTTCGAGGGCTCGATTGACGCGACGCTTCTGAAACATTACACTTCTCTGATGAATCATCGGGGTGGGCCCGCCGTGAGCCCCGTCATCAAAGGGGTCTGCCAGACGTGCCGCCTCCATATACCGCCTCAGAAATTCAACGAACTGATACGCGGTGAAGCAGTCATGAGCTGTCCGAATTGCCATCGTATCATCTACTGGGGCGAGGATGAGCGGTTTCAGGGTTTGATGGATATATCTTGATATCCATGGGTATGCCGGAGTAGAACAGGTGGCCGCTGTCCTGCCCATACCGGCAGGATGGAGGAAAGTCCGGGCTCCGAAGGACAGGGTGCTGGGTAACTCCCAGTCCTGGCGACAGGAAGGAAAGTGCCACAGAAAGTATACCGCCATGTCAGATAGACAATATCCGGCAAGGTAAGGGTGAAATGGTGAGGTAAGAGCTCACCAGTCTCTCCGGCGACGGAGAGAGCTAGGTAAACCCCACCCGGAGCAAGGCCAAATAGGGGAACGTTCGAGGGCGGTCCGTCCAAGTTCCCGGGTAGGCTGCTTGAGCCCGTCGGTAACGGCGGGCCCAGATGAATGGTCACCGGCCCGACGGTGGGCAACCCCTTCGGGACACAGAACCCGGCTTATGATCTGCTCCGGCATACCCTACCCGAAAAAGCTACAGGAAAGGGCCCAAATGCCCATGGCTGAGAGCTGTTTGAAAAGGCCGGCAACCGAGGGCCGCACCATCCTCGTCGTCGGAGCCGGACGTTTTGGAGCGAGAGCGGTGAGGCTATTGGGGTCTCATCCCGTAGACGAAACCCGCATCCTCGTGGTGGATAATGATGAAGAACGGCTTTCGTCGATCGAGGATCCCGCCATAGAGACGTTTCGTGCCGACGGGGTCGATTTCCTCGTCGAGTACTTTGCGCAGCTCCACCCGCATGACCTCATCGTTCCGGCTGTTCCTGTTCATGTCGCGGCCGAATGGCTCAAGAAGACCCTGTCCGAATCTTTTCGAATCACACCCCAGGCTATCCCTGGCGGTTTGGAGACAGAGCTGCCGAACACCTGGCGCATCGGCGAAGACATCCTGTTGACCAGCTACGCGGATTTTCTCTGCCCGGAGGATTGTGGCGAACCGGAATACTGCACAGTTTCTGGCGAGAAACGCGATGTCCCGATGCGCGAACTACTCAAGCGTTTGAAGGTCGAAGGATTTTCCGTCCATGTGGTTGCAAGCGCACAGCTCGCACCAGGGCTGGGTGGGTACGAGGCCGAGGCCTTGAACACCTTGAAGGAAACCGTCATATCAGGCGGGCATAACCGGAAATGGCTGGTCGCAACGGCGTGCAATTGTCATGGCGTCCTGTCTGCTTTCGAAGTCGCTCTGCCCCCGTTGACCGGCACGACCGGGGTTCCAATCCGGCAATAAGCATTTTCCTGGCAATCCCGAGCAGGTCTTACGCTTGCGCACGGAGGCGATCTGAAGGCCGCCCCATAACCGGACGTGTAGGTTGTGACACCCGGATTGGCAAAGGAGACCCTTTCCACAGGGAAGCGAGCCGAAATCTGCCCGAAACCTATTCGCGGACCGGAGGTACCAAAAAAAGATATGTTCGTGTTTGGAAATTTTCTTGGCGCCATCGCCAGCATCCTGGATATCGTCCTCTCCCTTTACATGTGGATCATCATTATCCGGGCCATCATCTCTTGGGTCAATCCCGACCCCTATAATCCCATCGTGCGTTTTCTGGTTTCTGTTACAGAACCGGTCCTCTATCAGATCCGCCGCCGGCTGCCTTTCGCAATGGGCGGCATCGATTTTTCACCGATCATCGTCATTCTGGCCATCATCTTTATCAAGCGGTTCCTGGTGCAAAGCCTTGCTCAGATGGCCATGCAAATGGGCTGATGCTCCATAGGTTGGCCGGACAGCAGGGTTCACGGAGATGAAAAGATCTGAAGCCACCCCATCGACCATACTCCGGATCAAGGTCATTCCGCGATCCTCCTGCAATCAGTTGGCTGGCGTCGAGGGCGGCTTGCTGAAGATCAAGCTGACCGCACCACCCGTTGACGGCAAGGCGAACAAGGCCCTTTGCCACTTTCTGGCCGATCTCTTCGGAAAGCCCCAAACTGCGGTTACCATCCTAAACGGCGAAAAGGGGCGTTTGAAGACCATCCGGATAGCGGAAATGACCTCCGAAAAAGCCGATCGAATGATCCGAGAGAGCATGGAAGCAACTCGTTGACGGCTTCGTCCTCAAGGAAGAAGGACGGTGCTTGCTCAGGATTCCCTTTGGAACAAAGCCACCATCTCATGGTGCAGAACCGGGTTGGCGGCCACGACGCTTTCCGCGTATGGCGTGAACGGCTCGCCTTGCAGGGTGGTGACGAGCCCTCCGGCCTCCTCCACCATCAAGACGCCCGCCGCCGTATCCCAGGGTTTCAACCCGACCTCCCAGAATCCGTCAAAGCGCCCCGCTGCTACATAGCACAGGTCGATCGCAGCCGAACCGGGCCTTCTGACTCCCTGGGCGCTCAATACCATTCTTGCAAAGCGATCGATGTGCAGTTCCGGATCCTCCCGCAGGTTGTAAGGAAATCCTGTACCCAGAAGGGCTTCGCTCAGACGGGCCGTCCCGGCCACGCGCACAGGATGGCCGTTCAGGCGCGCCCCGCTGCCCCGCCTGGCTTCGAAGACTTCTCTCATGACCGGACAAGAAACAACCCCCAACTCCAGCCGACCCTCGATCTCCAGCGCGATAGAAACGGCAAACAATGGAAATCCATGCGCATAGTTCGTTGTCCCATCCAAGGGGTCTATCAACCAGATACGGCCCGAATCACTGTGGTAGCGTCCCGATTCCTCGGCCAGCACACCGTCCGAGGGGAAATGAGCGGCGATCGTCTTCACAATCAAATCCTCCGCTTGAACATCCGCATCGGTCACCAAATCGACCCTGCCCTTTTTCCTTATGTGAATATCGTTCCCGTAAAGCTCAACAAGCAAAGCGCCTGCCGACTCGGCGGCTTGACGCGCCACATCCATTTCCTGCTCGAACATCGGTCCTCCTATTGGAAACGGGAATCGTACCGCAAGACCTACAGTCCATCGGCCTGCGAAGAGAAATTTCGGCCCCGAGGGCTGCGAACCCCTGCGGCATGCATCATACGTGCAAACGCGATGCGTTGACAAAAGCGGAGTAAAGCCCAAAAAAACGGGCTTTGCTCAAAGGCCATTCAAGGTTTTTCGCCGGAAAGCGAGCCAGGCAAGAAGCTCTCCCTTCCGCTGACAGGGATATTTCCTTGTAAAATCGCGCAGCCAAACCCCTTTTTATGGTAGCATGGAATGCAGAGCGCATTCAAACGCTCAACAGTTTCCACCTAACCGCTTTAACGGGACACCGCCTCACAAAGCAGGAATGAAGCGTTACAGGGATTACAATACCTATCTGCGGGAGATATTCGGGGAACGCGTACAGAAGATCCCTCTCGATGCCGGTTTGAGTTGCCCGAATCGCGATGGGACCCTTTCCTCGGAGGGATGCATTTACTGCGACGCCCGCGGCAGCGGCACCGGCGCCTTTTCGTCCCGGGGAGAATCTATAGTTGACCAGATTGAACATGCGAAGGCGTTTCTTGTCGAACGCTACGGCGCGAGGAAATTTATCGCCTACTTCCAATCCTTCACCAACACCTACGGGCCGCTGGAGCAATTGAAGGAGCTCTATGATGCGGCACTTTCCCGGCCGGATATGGTCGGTCTTAGCGTCGCCACTCGACCGGACTGCGTCGACCGAGAGAAGCTCCGGCTTCTCAGCTCCTACCGCCCAGACCATCTCGTCTGGGTGGAATTCGGGCTGCAATCCTCCCACGATGAAACCCTCCGCCTGATCAACCGCGGGCATGATTCGACCTGTTTCAAGGAAGCGGTCCGGTCTGCAAAGGCCTGCGATCTAAGCGTCTGCGCCCATATCATCCTGGGACTTCCCGGCGAAACCTCTGCTATGATGCTGGAAACAGCCCGGTTCCTCGCCGATCTGCCCATCGACGGGATCAAGATCCACTCCCTCTATGTATTGCAGGGCACCGTCATGGGCGCTCTTTTCAATTCCGGGCGATATGAGCCGATGACGCGGGCCCGCTACGTCGAGACAGTCGTCGAAATCCTGGAAGTACTGCCGCCTGGCCTCGTCATACAGAGGCTGACAGGCGATCCACCCAGAACGGGCCTCCTCTCTCCCTTATGGACGCTCGAAAAACAGAAAAATCTGAATATGATAAAAAACGCTTTGGAACGGGAGAATACATGGCAGGGCCGGCTGTACCGATGATCCACTGCTGGAGGCTGAGGGTGGGGCGGCTTTCGGTCAGCGTCGCATCGAGCACCCTGGGCGCCAAGCGCATCGAGCTCTCCCTCGACTCGCAAACCCCGGTCCTCGAATTGTTCAGACCCCTCTTCCCGGGTTCTACCCTGATCCTGAGCCGGGATTGGAACGAGCCGTTGATTGTTGCGGTCGAGGCGTCGCTCGCCGGGGATTCGCCTTCCGCCTCGCTGCAGACGGATATCGCGCCCACACCTTTTCAGGATGCCGTTCTTCGTGCGATCAGCAGAATCCCATTCGGTTCGACACTGAGTTATTCAGAGGTTGCAGCAACCCTGGGGAACCCCTCACTGGCCCGGGCCGTCGGTCAAGCCTTGAAGCGCAACCCGCTCCCGATCGTCTTTCCATGCCATCGAGTCCTGGCTGCCAACGGGCTCGGGGGGTTCGGGGGCAGGTCACCGGCAAACTTGGCAATCAAGCGCTTTCTTCTGGAGCGGGAGGGCTCTCTCGAAACCGCCTAAAGGGCCTCCAGGAAAGATTCCAGGCTGCTCAAATCCTGGACGCTGAAAGTGCGGACCTTCTCGTCGCGGCCGGCGATCTTACGCACCAGGCCTGTCAAGACCCGCTTGGGCCCCACCTCCACAAAGGTATCGACTCCGTCTTCCAGCATACCCCGCACAATCTGGTACCATCTTACAGGGCTCGTCAGCTGCCGGGCCATGATATCCTTCATGTCTTCCGGGTCGGACTCCACCTTGCCGGTCGCATTGAAAAACATCTTTCCAACAGGCTTCTTGAACGATATGGCCGAGATGAAATCCCGGAACTCACCGACGGCCCCCTCCATCAAAGAGCAGTGCCAGGCACCGCTGACGTTCAAGGGCAGGGCCTTGGCACCCAGCGCCTGGGCGCCTTTAACAGCACGGGACACCGCATCCATCTCGCCGGTGACCACAATCTGTTCGGCGCTGTTGTGGTTTGCCACAGCCAGCACCTGCCCCTCGCGCACCTCGGCAACCAAACTCTCGACCCGGTCTATCGGCAAGCCGATGACGGCGGCCATGCCACCCGGATGCACAACCGCCTCACGCTGCATCAACCGCCCCCGCATGTCGACAAGACGAAGCGCATCCTCCGAGGCGATCACCCCGGCTGCAACAAGGGACGCATATTCCCCGAGGCTGTGTCCCGCCGTCATCTGAGGAGCCACCCCAGCCTCCTGCAGGGCGTGAAGGCAGGCGAGACTCACGGCGGTGACGGCCGGTTGCAGATTTTCTGTCAGGGTGAGTTCTTCGAGCGGACCATCAAAGCACAATGCTGACAGCCGCTTCCCGCAGATCTCGTCCATCTTGTCGAAGATGCCTTCTCTTACGGCGTCGTATCGATCGAACAGATCCCGCCCCATCCCCACAAATTGAGAACCCTGCCCAGGAAAAAGATAAGCGATGCTTGCGCTCATTACCCCTCCCTCCATGCACATCAGGAAGAAACAACACGTCTCGGGCTTTATAAACTACCCTGATGCGTGAGAAAATAAGACCCAGTGGGTCGTATAGGAAGGCCCTTCATGCTCAAAATCTACAGAGACGGACGGCTTCGCCACAGACCGAATAAAAGGCCCGATAAAACGAGCAAGGATCGCTGAGGCCGGAAAAGGATGCGCGGACCTGTAGAAACAAGCCCGCGCAAAGAAACCTTGCTTCCCACCGGAAATATCCCCTTTTACCAATCTCGGCGTCAAGCCGCACGTTTGTCTGCAAGGCGATTTGCAGATCGGATCCGCGCAACTGCTCGATTTTCTGGACTTCCAGAAAACCAGGACGCGCCGCAAACCAACGGGACTGCACACGCAAAGTGTGTGAAGGAACCTGTCCCCGCCCCGCAGGGGTGGGACTGAGCACACGAAGCCTGTGAAGAGAAAATCCTCATTTCCGGACTGGGAATCGGATTCTACCGCAAAATCATCTGCGGACGGATACGCCCTCAACTCGACAGGAAGACCGGCTCAACAACTTCTGTCAGAAGATAATCCTCTATACCTTTTGCGGGTCCCCAACCTTCTTTCGAAACAATTCATCCATGGCAACATCGTATTCCCTGGACCCGGGCGTCAACGCCTTGTTGTGGCTCAACTGTTCGACGACCTCCGCCTCAGCCCTTTCGAACTTGATGTTGATCTGACTCAGCACTTCGTTGATTACACGGTATATCTCCGAATCCGTGCCGTACACCTCGATGACCCCGGGCTCGTTCACCAGCACCTCGGTCAGATACTGGGTCATGTAGAGCGCGTAAGGGTTGGGTCGAGGCACCAGGTTACGGATCGGCGCGATAAAATACCTGAAATCGAATTCGGTGCTTTTCAGAATACGTTTGAGACCTTTTAGGATCGCATCCGAAACGGCTGCAGGATTATCCGTTTCAACGATACCTTGCATCAGAAGGGCCTGGGAGAGCCGGTTGTGGATCTCCGGCAATTTGAACTTGAAGAAACGATCCTGACGATAAGCCTTCTGTTTCTCCTGCCGCTCCAGCTGTTTGATCAGGCCCTCTTGAACTCTGCCACTATCAAAATTTTTCATAGGCTAACTCGAGGAAGAGCAATCTTTGGCCGTTCCTCCATCATTCGCACTTCCACATGACTGTGCCGGCTTCGATTCACCCGTTCCCTCGGCACCCGAAGTGGAACTGCTGGTTGCACCCGTCGAAGCGCTTTGAGTACAGCTGCTCGATTTGCTAGCATAATCGGTAACATACCATCCAGAGCCCTTGAGATGGAACGTGCTTTGGCTGATCAACTTTCTAAGCCTTCCATTGCATGAGTCGCATTGGGTCAAGGGTTTATCCGAAATTTTCTGCCAGACCTCCTTCTTTTTTCCGCACTGGGTGCATTCATATTCATAAATCGGCATAGCCAACACCCCCTCTTCATGATTTCTTTCACCTTTGTGTGGGCAGATCTCCAGGGACAACGGATCGGCTCGCATAAAGGATCCCCTTCAAAACACCGCCCAACCGATGGCTTTCATCAGAAAACGGCACTCCTCCAGAATCAGTGATCATTTTCCAATGAAAACAATAGGATGGCCGTCATCCCGGCATTCCCCTCAGCAAAGCCCAGATAGTCGGCATGTGCGGTGCCCCCTATAAGCGGAAAGGACATGTCCCAATCTGGGGATGGCAACTTTCCGCAGAATTTCATGCGTAATGTTGTGGACCGCCTTTTCTTCTTCCTCACGCTTGAACCAAGGCAGATCAAAACGCTGCAGGAAATTCGAAAACCTCACGATATGCACCAATTCATGCGTAAAAACATAAATCATCAGGGGCAAAAGCGATATGTCCGCATCGCGGCTTACCGCCTCGAGCACCTGATGATCCTGGACGCAGATTGAATAGTGGTCTACGGTTCTGGGGATCGGATCGCCTTCGTCTTTTACGACGAAACCCTTGTTGAGGAGCGCAAAAACACCTTCACTGATCTCCTGACAACTCAACAGCGGGAGCGTCCTGACATCATAACGGTACCTGCGCCATTGACGATGGGAGAACTTGTAATAGTTCCCTGTCACATCCTCTGCGATATCCAGCGCATCACCGAGCGTATCTAGATCCGAACCTTGAAAGGACCGCAAGGCCATATGGAAAAACTCTTTGCAAAAAGGGTTGTCCCGATATAGGCACACTGCTTTAGGGGAGCCGAATCTCCTTCTTGGTTTGCTTGGTGGCGGTGACTGGACTCGAACCAGTGACTCTGCGGATATGAGCCGCATGCTCTGACCAACTGAGCTACACCGCCGATGATCGAGGGTATCCGCTCATTTTATCGAATAGCATCCTTTTGTCAACCAAATAATCGACATTCTCCCCCTCGGATAAGCGGACCCCCAACCTTCTCCCCTCAAAATCAATCGCAGCGACCCTTCAGAAGGGAAAGATCCCCTCCGCACCAGGCCGCAACAGCACCGCCTTTGTTTTTCGCGGGGTTGTAGAAGTACCGATATGCAAAATTGACTTTATTCTCATCCGCTATTTTTTTTCTGCCGTTCACGAAATAAGAGCATGCGTTATTGTTGCATATAAACATTTCGCCATCCCAGCCGCTCTCCGGGCCGGGGTCCCATGCCTCCATAGATTTGCCGCAATGAGGGCAAACATTCTCTTTTTGCGTCATCGTTCAAACCCTCCATTTCTTCAAAAACGTAATCCCTCAAAAGGAAAAGTCAATGACGGCCTCTGCTTTTAAATGTCAGACGTGGCTCTGTCAGGCAGACCAAGGGATCCGCCACATGGCCGCCGACTGGAAGCATGCGCGCGGGCAAACGGTGAAAGGCTCACATCCACAATGGTTGACAGGTATGCTTCGAATAATATAAGGTTCATGCAGGGTTGTTCGCATTCTCTCGCCCGGGCATCCTGCCGGCCTTAGGTTTGGGCATCAGGACGGACAGGTGGGTGCCCGCATCGATCAGCCTGTGTTTGTTCGTACGAGGGTTTCGGTCAAGACGAACCCTAGTTGCTGTCCCCTGAACTTTCGATCCATTAGGAGTTCTCCTCGGTTGAACGGCCATGGATATCTCACCTGACCACAAGGAAACAGGACTGAGAGGCATTGTGACCGCACGAAAGTGCTCCCATTGCGGCCACCATGAAATTGGACTGGTCACCCTCCAGGGGGTCTTTCACCCGCTTCTTCCCGGAATGCTGGTTCAATTACTCGAGCCGGCAGCCCCCACGCCTACTGCGCCCGAACCTCAACCTCGCCATGAGCCCCCGCGCGCGGAGACCGTTCCGGAGACCCCCGTCACGGAGGTCGAAAAAAGGCCCTGGGCACCTGAACCTGTCCTGGGCATTGCGTCACTGCGATTGAAATACGGTGTTTTTCTTCCCGAGCAGGATGAGGGGTCGACCTTGGACGGCCCGCGATATATTGCCGCTTACATCGAAAAGATCGCTGTTCTGGCCGCCAAAGAAGAACATCCGTGGACTGCCGTTTTACTCGATCAATACTTGAAGGCGGCCTATCTCGCCTACGATGATCCAAGACAGACAGCCCAAGCCCTTTGGAGTCAAATCGAGGAAATCCGACGCCCCGCCGAGCAGGTCGCTGACTGGCTGGAGAGCCCTGACGAGGCCAAAAGGAGGTCCTTGCTCGGAGTCATCGCCCCGGAAAGAGATGCCGTTATGCAGCCCGTCTCGACTGTCGATTTCGCCGCCGAATTAGAGTCGCTCACGCTGGAGCGCTTTCTGGAATTGTTATAAGGAATCGGCCCATGAACAAAAAAACCGCGGCCGGGTGGGGACACCACCCGGCCGCGGTTTTTTTGGCATCGTAAAGCCTATAAGATCTTCTTGATTTCTTCTGTCAAAGCCGGAACCACGTCGAACAGGTCACCGACGACCCCGTAATCAGCCTTTTGGAAGATGGGTGCATCGGGATCCTTGTTGATCGCGACGATCACCTTGGATGTCCCCATCCCTGCAAGGTGCTGGATTGCGCCCGAAATTCCGCAGGCGATGTAGAGATTGGGCGAAACGACCTTGCCTGTCTGACCGACCTGATCGGTGTGCGACCTCCATCCTGCGTCCACCGCGGAGCGCGACGCACCGACACTGGCGCCGATCAACTGGGCGAGTTCTTCCAGAATCGCGTAGTTTTCAGGGCCCTTCATCCCGCGACCTCCGGAAACGATCTTGTCCGCTTCCGTCAGATCTATCTTGCCGCTCGCATCCTTGATGGCCTCGACGACCTTGGTTTTCAGCTCTGCATCGTCGAGTTGGAACTGGGCATCGACCACCTCGGCCGTCCTCGAAGCATCCGGTTCGTTGACGCTCATGACATTCGGACGGGCCGTAGCCATCTGCGGCCAGCTCTGTTCGAATGTCACCTGGGCATAGGCCTTGCCTGCATAAATGGGCCGGGTTGCAACCAGGTTGCCGTCCTCCACGGCAAAGGCGGTGCAATCCTGGGCAACCGCGACATCCAGCCGTGCAGCCAGTCTGGAAGACAGATCCTTCCCCTGTACGGAGGCGCCCATCAAGAGTATTGCGGGCTCTTCCGCCTTCACCAACTGGCCGATAACCGCGGTGTAAGCGTCGGTTGTATACGTTTCGAGTCTCTGATCCTCCGCCACCAGAACCCTGTCCGCTCCATACTGGGCCAGAGCCGCCGCCTTGTCCTTGATCCCGTTGCCGAGAAGAACCACGGTCAAAGATTGGCCAAGCGCATCCGCCAGGCGCCGCCCTTCACTGATGACCTCATAGGTGATCTTCCGGATCTCTCCTTCACGCTGTTCAGCGACTGTCCATACTCCCTGTGCCATTTTATATCTCCTCCAAAATCTGGATTTCCAATCCTGCTGTATTTTCGTTGCCGACCAAAGCCATCCTACCGGCAACTCCCCCCGCACGGGATGCTTCCTTTGGGCCAATCCTCCTCAAAGGCCTCATGCCGAACCGAAACCGCCTCTGTCTATCCCTCGGCCTCAGGATCCGGGAAAATCCGTCGGCTCCGAAACAACAAAGGGATGAATCGCCGCCCCGGTTCCAGGCATAACACTAAATCACCTTGGCCTCGTCGCGCAAAAGCTTCGCCAAAGCGGCAGCCTTCTCGGCCGGAGTTTCGCCCTCAACGATCTTGCCCGCTTTTCTCTCGGGCGGCGGGGTCAACTTCACGATTTTCAGTTTTCTGGCACTTTCGCCGAATCCAGCCGGATCCAATCCCAAGTCGGCCAGGGATTTCTCTGCAAGCGGCTTCTTCTTGGCCTTCATGATACCAGGCAGAGATGCATACCGGGGCTCGTTCAACCCTTTCTGCGCCGTAATCAACGCCGGAAACGACGTCTCGACCACGAGCGTCTGCCCTTCCACCGGCCTGTGCACCTTGGCGCTCTTCCCATCCTCGGCAACTTCCACCTTCACCGCCAACGCCACGTGCGGAATGCCCAGGAACTCGGCCAGAAACGCGCCGACCACCCCCAAGTCTTCGTCGACGCCGCGCTGCCCGGCGAAAATCAGGTCATGAGGCATATCTTTGATGGCGGCGGCCAAGGCCTTGGCAACCCCCAGTGAATCGCTCCCCTGCAATGCATCGTCGACAATCAGAACACCTTTGTCGGCGCCCATCGCCAGGGCGGTGCGGATGCTCTCGGTCACCCGCTTGGGTCCAAGCCCGACAACCGTGACCTCTCCTCCGAACTTCTCCTTGAGTTTCAGAGCCTCCTCGACCCCGAACTCGTCGTAGGGGTTCATTACCCATTTGATGTCGTCGGCCACGATCCCTTTCCCATCCGCTGCGATCTTGATCTGCGTCTCGGTATCAGGCACCTGTTTCAAGCATACAATAATGTTCACGTTGTCCTCCTTTCGCCCGGAAAGTCCGGGTTACTGAATTTACGGCCCGCCCTCACGGCCCACGGCCCGTTTGTTACTCCTTGATTCCACACAAAAAAAACTCGCTGATCTGCTCGGCCGCCGTTTTAATATCATATTGTTTACGACTTGACAATACCCAGAATCGTGACATTTCATCCAGGGCGCCAAAAAACGCCCTCTTTGCGACCGTGGGGATCACATCCTTTCGAAATGCACCGGACTGTTGCCCTTCTTTGATGATGTCCTCGATCAAATCGAGGTACTGGGAGAACTTCTCGTTCTTGTACTCCTTCATGAACTTCCCGCTCTGCCGCAGTTCGACCTGGATAATCTCCGCCATATCCTTGTTTTCCTCGATCAGGCGCAAATGGGTCACGGCGAAACATCGCAGCTTCCCGATCGGGTCCTTCTCGAGCGCCAGATGACTGACCATGTTGTCGATGACCCCCTTCATCTGCTCCTCGAAAAGACTGATCAGGATATCGTCCTTGTTCTCGAAGTAAATGTAAATGGTGCCGTCAGCGACACCGGCCTCCCGTGCAATCTCAGCGATCTTGGCCTGAAAAAAGCCCTTCCTCGCAAAAATCTTCGTCGCTGCCCGGATGATGCGCTGGTATTTTTCCCTGTTTTTTTTGCGAAGATTCTGATTAATATGGCTCATGGTAACACCGTCCTCTATGAATGATTATTCATTCATAGAAACCGATTCATTTCTGCTTGTCAAGCATTTTGAACCACCTAATCCGGCGACCAGCCCGACCGGCCATCCAACGCGCCGGGGAAACCTTTTTTCCGCTTTTCCCTTCCGAATGCGCTTGACACTAAAATCCGGGTTTTCTATAGTTGGTCATGGTGAATATCGGTATACAGTATTCGCTTCCCCTTCAAATACTACAAATGAATGATATTCAGCGGATTTCCATGTTCCAGACCGTTTAAAACATCATCTTTGCCAGACCCGGGGAGGGTATTCAAGATGGCGCAAAAGTCCTACCTTGATGGCATTTCGATCCTAGCAGTCGATGACGAAGAGGATGTTCTGGATACCATTGTAGAAGCGTTGGAGATGTCAAAGGTCGACACGGCCGCCGATTACGAAACTGCGCTTCAGAAGATCCGGAACAGGCCTTACGACCTTGCCATTCTCGACATCATGGGCGTCAACGGTCTCGAACTTCTTGAGAAAACCGTGGAAAAAGGCATTCCCACCGTCATGCTCACCGCCCATGCGATCAGCGCCGATACGCTCATGGCTTCTATACGCAAAGGCGCAATTTCTTATCTTCCCAAAGAAAAATTATCCGAACTCGAACATATACTCGACGAACTGCTCACTGCACTCGCTGCGGGCAAACCCACCTGGCAGGTCCTTTTTGATAAGCTGGGGGGGTATTTCGACGATAAATTCGGCCCTGACTGGAAGGCAAAAGACAAGGAATTCTGGTCGGAATTCAGCCGAACCTATCATATCAGTAAAGGCATTCAGAGCAGATTGAAACACGACAAGCGGATACTCTCGAAAGGCATCTGAGACTGTCCGACCTGACTCCACCAAACATGCTTACGGGCTGTCTCGTCCGCTTCGGCAACAGGGTTCGACCCCTCCGAACGGAGGACAACCGGGTTGAATCTCGTCTTGATCCGGCTCTTCGCGAGTGCGTGAGTTAACCGGTCTTTTGAATCAACCTTTAACTGTGGAAAGGAGTAAGCGTGCTTATGAAGAAGCTAGGGTTGTCGGTACTGGTCGGTCTGATTGGGATGGTGCTTCTGGTCGGGGGGGCTTGGGCGCAGGCACCGTCCCTCGATGCGTGGAAACCCAAATTCGACCCGTCTACTGCGAAATACAAATGCATCGTTTCAAACGTTTCCCATCCTGTCTTGAAAGGCACCTACACCGGCTTCGCCTTCAGAGATGCCCTGTGGGAACGCTCGGGCGGACAGATTTACGTTGATTTCAAACCCTTTTCCATGCTTGGCGGCGAAGTCGAGGTACTCAACCAACTGCAGATGGGCGCCATTCAGGGGATGGGCGTGAGTTCGGTGGCCTCCACCAACCTCGGACCCCGCTTCGGCCTCATCAACCTGCCCTTCCTCGTCGACTCCTTCGACAAATTGGATAAATTCGTCAACAGCGGCCAACTGTTCGACCATTTCATGATGGCCATGGACCACCAAGGGATCATGGGCCTCGACATCACCGGCTACGGCAACTATGGATGGGCCACGACAGTCCCCGTGCGCACCATCGAAGACGCCAAGCAGGTGAAGTTCCGGATCGCCGAAGCCGCGGTCAACAAAATGCTTTATGGCGCCTGGGGCTTCAACCCGGTGGTCATGCCTTGGCCGGATGTCCCCGTCGCTCTGAAACAGGGGGTTATCACGGGTCTGGATCACACGCCTTCCGTGTGCAACATCACCAAGAAATTCGAGGTGGCGAAGTATTTTACTCAGGTCAACTACGCTCAAGGCCTTTTTATCTGGATCTTCAACAAGGCTTGGTTCAACTCCCTGCCGGCCGACCTGCAGCAGACTTTCAAGGACACACTGCGTGAAGTCGCCGTAAAAGTCCGTGAAGAAACGGTCCAGCAGGAAGTGGATCAAATCGCTGACGCAAAGTCCAAGGGCATCGAGTTCTTCCAGCTTTCGGCGGAAGAAGCCGCCATCCTGAAGAAGCAGGGGAACGTCGTCCACGAAAATTACAGAGCCGAGATCAACAAACTGTACCCCGGCGACACCTACAAACCTGAAAACTACCTGAAAGAAGTCCAGGATTACATCGGTTATACGGAATAATCGCATTCGAGGGGAGAAGCATTTCACTGTTTCTCCCCTTTTTCATGTGAGAGGCCTGCATGTTTTCAAAAATTCTTGGTGTCGTCGACAAGATCCTCAGCTTCATCGAGGACTGGATTCTATTTATCGCGACCATGGCCGCGCTGATCTCCCTGTTCTTCGCTGTGATTCTGCGGTACGGTTTCAACTATTCACTCGCATGGTCCGAGGAACTCGTCAGGGAGGTCATCATCGTCACCACGTTTATCGGCTGCAGCGCCGCCATCAAGGCACGCTCCATGATCAAGATCGACGCCTTGGTCCAACTCGTTCCCAAGCTCAAAACCCCCTTGACTTTTTTCAGCAACCTGGTTGCCATGGTGTTCGCCATCATGATGATCTATTACGGATGGGACATGGCCGCCCTCCAGGTCGCCACCCATCAGAAGACCATCATCTTGGAGATTCCGCTTGTATATCTATATGCTGTCTTGCCTACTATGGGCATCATGATGGTTTTCAGACTCATTCAGGTCATGTACGAGGACGTTCAGGAATTGCGCAAACCGGCGGAAAGCGTCTGACAAACCGCTGGTTGGGTTTCCCTATCGCGCCGAACTTTTTTGATCGGAGACAAACAAGACTATGGAGCTGAGCCACCTCATCGTTATGCTGATCCTCATCGGGAGCATGGCTTCCCTCGTTCCCGTCTTCATGTGCCTTTTTTTCACCGCCGTGTTGGGATTCGCACTGTACACCGATCTGCCCCTTCTCCTTCTGGCTCAAAGCCTCTTTCGCAGCATGGACAACTTCGCGCTGGTGGTGGTGTTGTACTTCATCCTCTGCGGCAACATCATGACGGCCGGATCCATCGTCGACAAGCTGATCAAAGTGGCCAACGTCATGGTGAGCTGGCTCCCGGGGGGCCTTGGGATGGCCGGCGTCATCGCCTGCGGTCTGTTCGGCGCCATTTCGGGTTCGACCGTGGCGACCGTTGTCGCCCTGGGCGGTTTCATGATCCCCGCCCTCATGGAAAACGGCTACCAGGAGAAGTACACCCTCGGCCTCATGACCACCTCCCCCAACCTCGGCGTGATCATCCCCCCGAGCATCGGGATGATCCTTTACTGCATGATCAGCAACGTCTCTCTGGAAGCCCTGTTCATGACCGGGTTCCTGCCTGGGATCCTGATTATCTTCGGCGTCTGTCTATACTCCTATTTGTACTACCGTAAACGGACCGATTTCGTTCGGATGCCGGTGCCCAATGCCAAGCAGGTTCTCGCTGTCGTCAAGGAAAGCTTCTGGTCCCTGATGCTCCCGGTCATCATCTTCGGGGGGATCTTCTCGGGCGCTTTCACAGCCAACGAGGCCGCCGTCGTGGCGTGCGTCTATGCCTTCATCGTCGAAATCTTCATCCACAAGTCCATGAAGTTGAGCGCCGTCAAACGGATCACGATCAATTCAGCTGTAACCTCCGCGACCCTTCTGATCATCGTTGCGGGAGCCACCTGTTTCGGACGCTATCTTACGCTCGAAGGCATTCCCGGCAAACTGACCGAGGCCGTACTGTCCAGCATCCAGTCTCCCTGGGTCTTCCTGATGGCCATGAATATCCTCCTGCTCTTCATCGGCATGTTCATGGACATCATCTCCGCGACCATGATCCTGGGGCCGGTCTTTCTGCCGATGCTCGGTGCCTTCGGCATCGATCCCCTGCACTTCGGACTCATCCTGACCGTCAATCTGGGCATCGGTTACTGTACGCCGCCCATGGGGGTCAGTCTCTATATCACCGGCGCAATCGCCAATCGCGATCTGATATATGTATCGCGTGCCGTCATGCCTTTTATCGCGATTCAGATCGCCGTGCTTTTACTCATGACCTATTTGCCGGACGCCGTGCTCTGGTTGCCTCGAGTCTTCGGCTTCGCCCAGTAGGAAGAAGAATATTGTGGGAGCGTTGCCCCCCATAACGAAACAACGTCTTTTTCGGGGCTGATTTCCCTGCCCCTGATCGTCGTTTGAGTTGCCGTTCGGCGGTTTTGAAACCGCCGGCCCCTTTCAAGAAACCCCAAGCCGAAAAGAAACATCGTCTCGAGGAGGAATAACGTTCATGAATTATGCAAGATACGCTACGTTGCATGCCCGCCACCTGCCCAACAAGGTCTGCTTGATCGAAAGAACCCCTTCGAAGGGGGAACGCAGAACGCTCACCTGGAAGGAATTCAACGACCAGATCAACCGCGTCGCCAACTACCTATCCAAAGAGCTGGGCATCAAAGACGGCGATTACGTCATGCACCTCCAGAACAACAGCCTGGAATGGCTGGTCACCTACTATGGCATCATCAAGCTCGGTGCCGTTGTCGTTCCCTTGAATTTCCGTTTCGTCGGCTCCGATATCCTGTACGCCGCCAACGTTTGCAACCCAAAAGTCTTCATTGTCGGGTCCGAGTTCCTCCCCGTCGTTCAACCCGTGCAGGAACAACTGACAACGATCGAGCGCTACATCTGCGTCGGCGGCCCCGCCCCCTCCGACATGATCGATTACCGAACCATCGCCGCCTATGAGGATACGAGCGAAGCATTGACCCCCGTCGCCCCCGAGCACGCCCTGGCCATGATGTTTACATCCGGAACCACGGGCAAGCCCAAGCCGGTGCTCCACACCCACTTTTCGCTCAACAGCACGGCCATCGGCAACGGGATGAGCTACTTCGTCGAGAAAAACGACAACTACGTCTTTTTCCTGCCGCTCTACCACAGCGGCACCATGTTTCTTTGGGGGCCCTTTTACGCGACCGGCGCCACCGGGACCATTCTGCGCGAATTTCGTGAACCTAAATGGATCATCGAGGCTCTTGCCGAAGAGAAGGGAACCGACATCCTCTTTGTGGTGCCTATCGCCGTCGCGATCCTGAACGCCATCCGGAAAGGGGAGTTGCGCCTGGAAGACTACGATCTCTCGCATTGGCGCTATCTCGAGATCGGGGCCCAGCCCGTACCTTTCGAGGTGATGAAGAACATGGTGGACACCCTGCCCCCCAAGGTATCGAATATTTATGGAATCACTGAAGGCGGCGGCGGCGGCACCTTCAACCTTTATCCAGAGGATGTCCTCCGAAAGCCCGGATCCATCGGCAAACCCACCTTCGGCGTCGAAGGCAAGGCCGTCGACTTCGAAGGCAAGGAGGTGCCACCCGGAGAAGTCGGCGAACTGGTCTTCTCAACCCCCAGGATGATGGCGGGATACTTCAACAATCCCGAGATGACCGCCGATACCATCAAAGACGGCTGGCTTTACACCGGTGATCTGGTCAAACTGGACGAAGAGGGATTTTTCTACATCGTGGACCGCAAGAAAGACATGATCACGAGCGGAGGGGAGAACATCTTCCCGGTAGAAATCGAAGATACCCTGATGGAGCACCCCAAGATCGATGACGTAGCCTGCATCGGTTACCCCGACGAAAGACTGGTCGAGGTCGTCATGGCCATCGTACAGCTCAAGAGCGGTGAACAGATGACCGAACAGGAGGTCATCGACTTCGCCAAGACTAAACTGGCGCTTTATAAAGTCCCCAGAAAGGTTCTTTTCGACAATGTCATGAGAAATCCCACCGGGAAGTTGATGAAGCCGCAAATGCGCGAGAAATACACCGGCAGGCGGGAGGCATTCCGTAAGCTCGATTAACGGAATTCCATGAACCATCTTGAAAAAGGGCGGTTTTGAAAACCGCCCTTTTTCATTTTTTTACACTTTTTTCCTTTTTTGTCTTTCCGCCATCGCTTCTATGAGAATTTTACAGAATGACTCCCCGAGACCAACAAGGAGGGAATGCTTGCCGGAGGCGGCGCTCACCCCTTTTTCCGGATGATTATTCTTGACAGAGAACATCGGATTCACTAGTTTCCGTCCAGAAACAGGTTTTGCCTCTGAGTTTCAACCCCTTGAATGTGGTGAAGCGGCGATGATATACGGCGGGTCTCGTGGCATTTCTGATGCTGCATGCGGACCTGTTGAACCTTCCTCCATCACGGAGACGCGCCAAACCCTATACAGGCTGCGATGACAGACCGGTCCTGCGATGCGCGCCCTTAAAACAAAGTTGAGTATTTACACGATGGGCCTTGCCGCTCGCAAAGAAGCGGATCTCGAGCTTTTAAACGTCACCCTGCGCTTTGAAGGGATCCCAGCTCTGCAGAGGGTTGCCTTTTCACTCAAGCAAGGAGAACTCGTCGGCCTGGTCGGACCGAACGGAGCCGGGAAATCCTCCCTCGTCAACTGCCTGACGGGTTTTTCCCGCCCTCAAGAAGGTCGGATCCTTTTCAACGGCCGGGATATCCATCACTTGCCTCCCCATAAAATTGCAGAAATGGGGATTGCCAGGACCTACCAGGAAACCCGGCTCCACTCAAGAAACAGCGTACTCTGCAGTATTTTGAGCGCAAGGCACATCCATGGCCGATATCTGCTGCGGCAGGCCTTCTTCTTCACTAAATCAGTCAAAAGGGAAGAGGCCCACCATTTGAGGATCGTCGAAGAACTTTTGGATTTTCTGGGTCTTCAACCCTACAGGAAAACAGCGGTCCGGGATCTTCCGATCTTTCTCAAAAAGCGCATCGACCTGGCCAGAGCTTTGGCCATGCAGCCCAAGCTTCTTGTCCTGGACGAACCCTTCTCGGGTCTCTCTCCCTCCGAAAAGGATTTCATAGGGCATGTACTCCGTGAACTGAACCGCATCTGCGGCCAAACCATTCTTCTGGTCGAAAATGATATGAACCGGGTGCTTGAACTCGCCGAAAGGATAGTCGTCCTGGACTTCGGTGCCAAGCTCGCCGAAGGGGCGCCGGAATTCATCCAGAATCATCCCCGCGTGCTCGATTCCTATTTAGGAGGCCCCGAACCGCTTTTTGCACATTTTTCTGCTTGAACATCTGAACATGGCAGAACGGAGCTGCAGATTGAATCCGGTATCCGACATCGAAAACCTTGCAGTACTGACCCGATTTACTCTGCCCCAAATCCTTTGGCGGCAGGCCGAGGACCCCATCGATGGCCATCCCGCCATCAAGGAAAAACGCCTGGGTCACTGGGAAACGTATTCCACGCGTCAATATCTGCACTACACCAGAAGGATCGCCCTCGGATTCATCGCTCTTGGGGTGCGGCGCGGAGAAAAGATAGCGATCCTCCTGAGCAACCAGTCGGAATGGCTTTTCTGCACCCTTGCGGCCCAAGCCCTCGGCTGCACCAGTGTCTCTTTGCCGAGCGGCCCCTTGTCCAACGGCACACTGGAATGTTTGAGAAGGACTCACGTTTCTCTGCTTGTTGCATCAGGATATGGCGGAATCGATCGTTTGCTGCTTTATCGAAAGGATCTCACCTCTTTGAAGCGGGTGATCTATGTCGACCCAAGCCTGACTCACCCGTACTGGGACAATCCTTGGCTGATCGGGCTAGCTGAAGTCATCGAGATGGGTGGAGAAATCGACACAGCTCAGCCAGATCTTTTTATCAAAGAATTGTGGGAGGGAAAACCGGACGACCAAGCCAGCCTGATTTTGAGGGATTCGGCGGGTGCAGTTCCGCCCCTGGTCCCTGTGACGCATCGAGGCCTGATTGTTCCTGCAGCAGCCTGGCTGAAGGCCATACCGTGGCTTTCCGGGGCGAACTGGGCATCTTTCGAACCTGCACCATCTTCAGTGGAGCAATTCTGGTCTCTTGCGGTCGCCACCTGTGCGGGGATGCTGATCCACTTCCCTGAAACGCCTGAAACACTCGCCGAAGACCTTGGTTTGATCCACCCTGATGTCATCGTCGCGAGATCCACCTTCTGGCAGGAATTCGCCGCACAAATCCGACTCGCCGTAGAAGGCGGCACACCCGTGTTGAGAAGGCTTCATGCGCTCAATCTTGCTCTCAGCGCCGGCGACCCCGAGACAGCCTCCTTCGGGCGGACCTCGAGCCTCAAAACCGTCTTGCGCTGGACCCTTCGCCATCTGCTCTGCGGACCGCTGAAGGCGCGGACCGGCCTTGCCGCCTGCCGAGCCGCCTACACACACGGCACCCCTTTGAAGAGACAAACCCTGGACTTTTTGAGGGCCTATGGCATACCCTTACGAGAGATGCGGGGGCACCCGCTTGAAGACGGATACGGAATGCCCTGTTGATTTCCGCCCGAAAATGGGCCTTTTGGCCGCTGCCGGCATCAGACAGCGCTTTTCCTTATATGGCGACACAAAGACCGTTTCCGCACGAGAGACCCATTAGATCCATGCGGAAATGAGATCCCGATAGAACCGAATCTCCAATCCGGAAAGGTGGATTTTTGGCCAATATCAAGGAAATCAAGCGTTTGCGCGGAGGCGACCTGCAGGTCGCCGCACAAGCAAACGTGCAGATTGACGCCGAGACTGGCCAAAAAGACCATTTCCGGATGGAAACTCATTAACCCTTCAGGCCTGATACACATGTCCTATCGAAAGGCAGAAAAAGACAGCGGTTCTGATCTAGCCCTCGCTTCTCGGATCATTCACCCGATTCGGCGCTCCTCGACAACCCTGCATTTTCTGCTGCCTCTCGGCCTGATCAGCTTTACCCTTCTCATATGGGCACCTGGAAACGGACTGTCTCTTTTTGCCAGAATTTCCATCTACGCGCTTGCGGCTCAGGGACTCAATTTCCTGATCGGACTCTCTGCACAGGTTTCTTTTTGCCAGGGTGCCTTATTTGGTACAGGTGCCGTCGCCACGATGTTTTTCCTTGAAAAGCTCGCTATCCCTTTCTGGCTTGCCCTGCCTGCCGGAGGAACAAGCGCCGCCGCTTTGAGTTTCCTGCTCTTCGGGTGGCCTTCGGCTCGTCTCAAGACCTTTCATATTGCCGCAGTGACCCTCCTGGCGCAACTTCTCATCACGCATGGACTGGCCCTCCTTTCAAAACACGGCTTTCTCTGGAATCAAACGGTCTTACCTTTGGTGCCTTCTTCAGCATCGTTCAAGCCTGACGCTCAATCATCCCTGATGATCGTGGCGATTCTCACCGCCCTGCTGATCACCCTCCTGCTCCAGAATCTCCTTCACACGCGCTATGGGAGGGCCCTCAGGAGCCTGCGTGAAGACCGCCGTTTGGCTGCGGCAGCCGGTATCCAGGAATGGCCTCTGAGATGCCTGGGCTTTTCTATCTGCGCTTTCTGCGCCGGCATGGCAGGCGGTCTTTTCTTTTTGCTTTATGGGTTGCCGACGGTGCATAACTTCGGAGTCCCATTATCCCTCCTACTGATCCTGCTGGTACTTTTCGGAGGCATGGGGCGGCTGATCGGTCCCTTTTTCAGCGCCTCCTTCCTGATCCTTTTTTCCGAAGTACTCGGCTCCGCAAGCCGGCCACTCTCAGCCGCATCCGGCAGCCTTTGCCCCCATTTTACCTTCCCTGTCTGGGAAACAGCCGCCATCCTATTCATGATCATTTGTTCCATCCGGCAACCCGACGGGTTGGGAGCTGTCTGGGAGCGTTTTGTTTCCGCCTTGAAAGCCTGGCCTTTGCCCCCGAAATCCGACATCAAACTCAGGGCTGAACGAGATTTTTCAAGCGTAAACAACCTTTTTAAGTCTCTCCCAAAGGGTGAAAATGGATCCCAATGAATCGTTCTCTACGGAACACCTCCTCGAAGAAAGCTCCTTCAAACCGATCCGCCCTGAAGAATACGCTTCTCTAGGCATCGACCCGGCAGATATCGTTCTGGGGACATTTCCGTCTCTCAAACACCCGTCGCAATTGCAAAGCCGTTTCGGCGGCAATGCTTATGGATTGGGCCTTTTCGAGATATACGACCGCCTCGACGACGATGATGTAGAATTCCTTCAATCCATCGATCTCGACAACCCTGAAGACATTCGCAAAAACTTCAAGAGAATCAATCAAATCTACAAACGGATCGGACTTTTGATTCGTTTTTCGAGCCTCGGGCGGCCCTATTATCTCATCCCTTTCCACATTCTATCGAACACCCTTGCTCATATCCGCTCGAGAGTCTATCAAATCGGAAGAGTCATCGAGTATCACAGCAAAAAGAAATTTCTAAAAGAACACAGCACGATCGGCATCATTGGACAACAGGATGACCTTGTCATTAATGAAATCATCCTCGCTTTCAAAGATCATGAATTTATCGTAATAGATTCGATTGATACATTGATAAACCTCAATATAACTTTCGATCTTATTTTATTCACAAGTGATATTTACGAAATCATTCTTTTTGAAAAATTCAGCGCATTATCCCGCGAAATGCTATCGAGGAGGAGGCTTGATCAATATGCGATCTATATTTTAGCGCATGTGTATCGCCTATTGAAAGACAACGGTGAAATCTTCATAATTGCAAAATATCATACTGAAAAAACCAATCGCACCACGGAAGTAACTCTCAGAACATTAAGAGAATTAAAAAAGTTCGCCTTATTTACGCATATTTTCAAGACGAAGAAGAGATACAAGTTCAACGGATCCAAAAGCCTTATTAATATTTCTGATTTTCAGAATTATTTGAGCGGCCTCTATATCGAACAAGAAGTCCTCGACCACCTCACCAAAGGCAAACCGATTGATGAAATATCGGTTGAGGAGATTGAAACCCTTCCCTATTTTGATTTTGAATTTGCAGAACCCGCCCTTCTCCGCAATCAGGCCAAAAACTGGGAGCGAACGGTCTCCATTTTCTTCGATAAGATCTTCCTCAAACCACTCGTCCCCGACTATGTAGCCGAAGATTGGGCGGAGCGCTTCTCATGCAAAGATTACGCACCGGATTATCTGATCAATTATTTGGGCCAGAAAAAAGTCATCGAGCCCGAGATAGCCAAAATCGTCGAAGAGGTCTCGGAATCCAGGCTGATCGGGTGCCAGACGGAACTGTTGGCCGACTATAGAGACTCCTTCGAATACGTGCTGCGGACTCTCAGGGTGCTCGACAAACTCAAGAAAGGAAAATACAAAGGTAGTCCTCAAATTTACATCGACCGTCTTCGACAGCCCCTCGAGAACAAGGCCCGGCGTCATCCCGCCTTGAACGATGCCCTCAAATTGATCCAGAAGATCAACCGTCTCAAGAAAATACGCGAATACCTGAATCCCGACGGCATCGAAGGCTCCCGGACCCGCGTTTTGAAAAACCTTCCCTATCTTCGTTTTTTCGGTTTTTCGCACCATGAGCTGCGGGAAATCGCCCTCATCGTATTGAGCCACAGCGCCATGGGACGCGTCATCTCGGGAAAGATGAACGAAAAGGCCCTGAAACCCCTGTCCGATCTGGCCAGGCCCCTGGAACCCAAACAGGCGGTCAACCTCCTCCGTTATTGTCGCCTGATGACCATGGCTGAAACAGAGGCGGCCCGCCAGTCTCCGATGCCTTCGGAGCAGTTGTTGGAGCTGTTCGAACTCTATGAATACACCGTCCGGATCGTGACCAACCGCGAACTTGACTGGGACCGTCTCCTCGACGAAAAAATCACCTCCATGGGGGGAATCAAGAGCAAGATCGTCCGCAAAAGCCTCAAAATGATGAATCATTTTGAATTTATGGAAAACTGGCAGGAACTCTGCCACAAAGGCCCCATGGAAAAGGAGGTTCTAGCTGACTACGATCCCAAAAGAACCCTCAGGATAGAGAACGCTATTCAATTCGTCGAAACCCTGGAGGAATTCGAATCCGCTTATCTGAAATCGGACCCCATTCAGGCCCCCGAGTTCTACCGCAAGTTCTTCGGCATCGAGTTCCATGGAACCGGTCATCTTTTCCAGCGCATGGAAAGCCGCCTCGTATACATTCTCCTATGGATCAGCGTGCATATCACCCGAAACGAAATCGTCAACTTCAATCCCATCCTGGCGGACCTCGAAACAGCCGATGCCGAAAAACGGGTCAGGAGAGTTGAAAAAGAAGTGCGCACCATCAACACCCAATATCTCAGCCCAGCTTTCCTGCGCCAGTTCAGCCGACAGCTTTATCTGGCCAAAACATCCTTCGTCATTGGAACCGGATTCCAATTCAGGGTCAACGAACGTTTTCACTCTCTCGAGATCTCATACATCGACATAGAGCGGGACACCCGGGAGCTGCAGGTTCTCGCGGCACAGCTCGAGGGAAGCTACCTTTCGAACATTCCCCTAGAAGAGCTCGAGGCCCTCGACGCACTTTTTTCCAACATCGAAAGCTTTTGTCAAAGCCACCAGAGAATCACGGAACAGAATGAAACACAGGCCCTGCAGCTTCCTGCCCGGCAACGACGCTGGTTCAGCCGGGCCGAAGAGTTGAAAGAGAATCTGCGCTCAAACTTTTTGAAAAACATTTTCAAGCCAGACGAGGTTTACACGAACCTGGATCTCCTTCACCAGTATGCACCTCATCTGCTCGCTTTCGTTCTGCCGGAGCTAACCGCCCTCGAAAAGGCGGATCTGTCTGGTCATATTTACCTGAAGTCGCCGATACTCCACTACATCATCGCCACCACCAAGAAACTTCAGGCCCTTTTTACGCACCAGAAAGAGGCGTTCCATGACGTGTCCGTTCTGCACAAGCTCGCCAAAAAAGAGTTCGGACCGATGGCTACCGGCATTATTGGGACGAGCGAACCCCAGATCGAAGAACTGGAAAGAACGGTGGCCCGTATAGGAGAAAATCGCCCCGTATTCAGGGCCCTTGTCAAGGCGTTCATCATGCAGGACATCGGGCGGATCCCCGAACTGCGGGAGAAATACCATGGTCTGATCAACCCCGGGGATCTGGGGGACGCCGGCGCCTACATCCTCTCCCATGAACCCCTGGATCAGCGCTATGGAATGGACACGGAGGAATTGAACGCCCTCATTTTCCTGGTAAGGCACCACAGCCTGCTGCACCATATCCTGCGGGGGGAGTTTTCTTTCCTGGCTATCCGGCATGTCCTCCAAACCGGCGACCCGCTTATTTTCGACGCCTTTTTCGTGCTCTCCTTCATCATGCTCTCAGCCATCCGGGAAGACCTCCTTCTTGAAGACCTCGCTGACTGGATGTTTCGCACGCGAACCCTCTGCCATGAAATCCTGGACGGGAAAACCACTCTGTCCCAAGCTGTCGAGGAGCGTTTCGCTCTGCGCGGCGGGATCTTTTTCGCCCTTGAAGAGTATCAGCAGACCGGGCTGACGGAGGAAACAACCCCTTGGGATTATCTCGAATCGACCCGATGGGAAAAACTGCCTAAAACGAAGCGCGTCTCGGCCGGCAAGATGATTTTTTCGGTCGAACGTATCCTGCGTCTGCGCGGCATCCGATATGTGGAATTCATCGATATAGCCAATCTCGTCCTGAAGACGCCTCTGGAGTACATTTACAAACGGCACAAATTCACCAGCATCGGATACGCGACCTTCGAAAGAGAGTCCTTCGAGGCCCTTAGAATCTACAACACGCTCCAGACCCTTCCCGAATCGCTCCGCCATTTTCTGCTCAACCACCTCGTCGACGACGAAATCCGCATCTTCTGGTATGAACGCGTAAGCAACTTTTTGAGTTATGACAACCAGATCAAGCTCCTTACCCTGGCGCTCCTGGTCGCCAAACGCGCATTCCCCCAGAAAAAGCCGCTCTTCCTGAATTTTTATCCAGTCAGCCGGACAATCGACAAACGATACGAAGCCTTGAACGATTATCTTCACAGCATCTCGATCGAAAAGATCTGGAACGACAGGCAGGGACTGGAACGGCTGTTGACCAGCAAGACCGACCTCATTTTAAGAAAGCAGGAGTTCCCCAATACCCTCTCCGTCGACTTCAGAGACCAGCTCGATACCGAAGAAAAAATCGCATACATGCAAAGTATCGATAAAATAGATCAACTCAAGGACTATTTCCACTACAGCCTCAGATCGCTGAGGAGATATCCCTTTCAAACGGACGATTATGAGCTGAGTCTCGAAAGGTCTTATGAAAAGCGATTGACGGAAATCACGGACATGCTGGTGCATCAGGCGGACAGGCAAATGACTTTATGCCACGACTTTGGTGAAATGCACGCGATATTCCGTGATCTTGCAGACCGCTCGTGGGAAATCGGCCTTCTCGAAGAGCAAAAGCAACGGCTGAACGACCTCTATGAATTGAGGAAGGACAATCTGAGGCGGGAAAAATTGACAGAGATCGAGAACATTCTCCTGACGATTCACAATCCTGAAGATCTGGTGGACTATTGGAATAGCATTAAATCATTTTTGAAAAAAAACAGGGACTTCATCGGTAAAGAATTCGAGTACCTGATCGCCCGTAAGTTCGATCAGGCACTCGGTAGCATGCCCTCGTCCAACGAACCCTGAAACCACCGACCCGTTGTCTGGCCAGGGCTTTCCGGAATCTTCGGCGACCCGGCATCGACTCCCGAAAATTCAGCCACGTCTGCAGATCAGCGAAGTCCATCGCGGAACGCGGTGATCTGCCGGGCCAACTCGACCTCGTCATTGGCCGCAGTCGAGATGTAGCCGATCCGCCCCGGGTCCGCGCCAATGGCCCTCAGGAGGAGCTTGATGCTTTCCACCAGGTTCTTGGCAACGACCGTACCCGTCCTTGATCGACAGTTCCCATTGTGGCAAGCCAGAACCAGGACTCCGTCCACCAGCCCGGGACGGGCGAGCAGCCGCAGGAGAGAGGTAGTCCGAATCGTCCCGGCACACTGGACCTCCACCCAAGCCAGCCCCTTTCTGATCTCCGCATCCGCTGGCGCAGCATTCAGCACCCGGCCGGCGGATTTCGTGCAGGCGATGGCGACGATCCGTTTCGAACCCTCCACATCAAGGGGTTTGAGGCTACTCAACGTCTTGAAAAAGGTTTCCTTCTCGTAGCCGACAAGTTCCAGCGCCTCGCCCGGGCAGGCGGCGGCACAAAGTCCGCAACGTTGGCAGGCAAGCGGCAGGAAATTCGGCCGGTCGGTAAAATGAATCGCGCCGTGGGGGCAGACCCGGAAACACGTCAAACAGAATGCGCAGAAATCCCGGTTGTATAGGATGGTGTCCGGATGGTCCTCCTCTTCGATCCAGCGGTAAAGCTCACGGATCTCGGCCGTGGCAGCCGTGACGCCTTGTTCTGTATCCCATTGCGTCGACGGGGCGGCGCTCGAACCGACTGAAAGAACGCCCCGGCGGTTGGTCAGGCATGGCCGCCGCAGGACATTGTCGGCCTGCAGGAACCCTTGCTTGTCGCGCTCGATGCGCAGCACCCCCGCAAGACGCTCCAGCTCCGGAGAAGGGGCCTCGTCTTCGGCTGCGACCAGCATATCCGCCTCCAGAACCACGTCTTCGTCCAGAACCGTATCCCTGAAACGAATCCTGACCGCATCGTCTCCCGTCTCCACCTGAACGGCATCCGGCTTGACAACGAGCCCTCCGCCGTCCCTCAAACGACCATACAGGATTTCGAGACCGATCGAAGCAACCTTCACCTGGGAAGTCAAGACATAAACCGTGGCGTTGCACTCTTCCTGAACCCTGACGGCAAACCGCAGAAGCCGCTCGTGCGATGCCGCCGTCGACAACCCATCCAAACGATCCAGGACAATCACCCTTCGAAGGGACGGATGCCCCTGTCGACCGAACAGCACGTCTTCGGCCTCGGTCATGGCCCGGATACGTTCACCGAAAGCCGCGCCGGCAGGCAGCACTCCCGGCTGACGGTTTGCATCCAGGGCCAGGATGATGGCCCCCGCGCGCCGCTCGAACCGCTTGCCCCCGGCCTTCAACCAGACGGCAAAATCCCCGACCTGCCCGATGACATCCGTCACCTGCGCCCCCAAAATCCATTCGACCCCGGACGGCATATCGGCCCGCTCCGCGTCGTCAGGCGCGGCAACCATGACAGGGATTCCATCCTGTGCGAGGGAACGGCTCATTTCCCATGCGGTCGGTCCGCCTCCTATAACCAAGACTGTCTTATCGTATTCTCCCAACTTCATTTCCGACCCTCCAGAAAACCCGCCACGTCCCTCACCGCAGCCCGCGCATGGGCGATGCTGTCGACGATACTCATGGGGCCTGCAGCACTACCGGCGACGAATACGCCGCTGTCAGGATCCGACCGCAGAAATCCTTCAGCCCCCACCGGTGCGTTCAACCATTCGCAGAAGCGATCCTGATCCGGAGAGGGCGCCATGCCCACGGACAGCACCAGCAAGTCGAACGACAGCTCTTCGACGGCATCCCCCGTTTCGACCAGGACTCCCACCCTATCCCCTTCGAGGCTGAAGTAATCGCCCGGGATCTCCCGAACAAAGCGGATCTCCCCGCCCAACCCGGGCCAGACGTCGGGGAAATCCTTCCCATAGGTCTGGATATCCATATAAAAACAGGTCAGGTCCGTCTCGGGCAGACGGTTCTTGATCTGCCTGGCCATCCGCAGCGCGTAGCCGCAGCAGACCTGGGAACAGTAGGGATGTCCCAGCCTGGCGTTCCGGCTTCCCACGCACTGCACAAAGGCCATCTGCCGCGGAACCGCCCCGTCGCTCGGCCGAAGCACCCTGCCGGTAACCTTGAGCATCGCCTCGAGCTCATGCCCGGTCATGATGTTCGGAACACGCCCATATCCCAGGTTGGTCCGGGAGCGGGGATCGAAGGGGGTGAAACCGTGGCACAAAACGACAGCCCTGAAAGGCTGCTCGACCAAACCATCCGGGGTTTCCAGAGCAGCGAGGTGCCCGCTTCCCGACGGCGTGATCCTCTCGATCGCGGCGTTCACCAGCGTCTTGATCCGGGCCTCCGACGCATGCTCCTTCAAGGCCAGGTCGACCAGGCATGCGCCGCACCTCTGACACTCCCCTTCGACCGCCTTGCAGACATAGGCGGCTGCATGCCCCCCCAACCGATCTTCCTTTTCGATCAGCCAGGGGCGCCAGCCCTCCTTTGCCAGCCCCAGCGCCACGGTGAGCCCGGCGATCCCTCCACCAATCACCAAAACATCTTCACTCGTCCTGTCCAAGGATCTCCCCCGTCAGCTGCTTCGTCTTGACCACATTCATATTGAGCCCCAATTCCTTGCGGTCCACCCCCATGGCAAGGCCCATGATCTGGGGAAGGAAAAGGACCGGGATCTGGTATCGCGTCTCAAATTTGTTCTCGATGCTCTTCTGGTTGTCGTCGTACATGACACTGCAAAAGGGACAAACAACGCACAGGGTCTTCGCCCCGGCTGCTTTGACATGATCGAGTTTTCCTTTTGCCATGCCAAGGGCCGTATCTTCATCAGCCACGAGGACCGCGCCGCCGCAGCAGTCCTTCTCACCCGCATAGGCCACCGGCCGCGCACCGATCGCCTCCAGGATCCGTTCGATCGATTTCGGGGCCTCGGGATCATCCCAGCCGGGATAGATCTCCGAAGGCTTGAGGTAATGGCACCCATAATGAATCGCCACTGGAAGACCTTTCAGGTCCACGGTGATACTCTCTCTGATCCGGTCGAGCCCCACGTCTTCAATGAGCACCCGGGCAAAATGCCTGACTCGCGCCGTCCCGCTGCAACTGCGGCCGATCCCTGCCAGATGCCGGTTGGCCTCTGCGAGATGCCCCGCGTCGTGAGCCAGGCGGTGCGCTTCCTCCGACAACATCGAGGTGCAGGCGCTGCAGAGGGTGCAGATGTCCATCCCTGCGGCCTCCGCCAGTGCCAAATTTCGGGCCGCAAGCAAACCCGCCGCCGCTTGGTCCGTCGCCTTCATCGGAAATCCGCAACACCCGAAATCCGCAATATCGACGATCTCCAATCCAAGCCGCTTCGCAACCGCTCGCGCCGACATCTCATAATTGCGGGAGCGGGCGGGTATGGTGCAGCCCAGGAAGAATGCATATCGGTTCATTTTTCCCTCGTTTCCAGCAGACGGGCCACTTCCTCGATCTCGGACGGCAGAGGTGGAAGCCCGGCCTTTTCACGTTTCTTATGGTCAAAATCATCCAAAGGATACAGCCGGCCATGACGTCGAATCAAATCGGCCTGCATCGCCACACCCGAGGGGGAAAACCCCTCTCTTACGGCGATGTTGCGCACAGCCGTCATCAGGTCGGTAATCCTCACCCCTTGCGGACACCGCTCCTGACAGGTGTAACAGCTCGAACAAAGCCAGATGAAATCACTCGCCAGAACCCTGTCCTTCAAGCCTAAGAGGATCATGCGAATGATCCTGCGTGGATTGTAGGCGCTGTTCACCCGCCGCACCGGGCATCCGGCGCTGCAGGTGCCGCAGGCATAGCAGGATCGAATACCCTCGCCGCCGGGCTCCGCGGCAACCATTTCTGCAAAATCGTCAAACACCTCATCCGGGTTGATCTGGGACACGTGAACCTCCTGTCTGCTCACCAAGGACTGAATTCAACCTGGTTTCTATCCGGAAATGGTCTTTTTGGCCAATCTCGGCGTCAATCTGCACGTTTGCTTGTGCGGCGACCTATAGGTCGCCTCCGTGCAGGCACCTGATTCCCTCGACACCGCCCAAACCAGTACCCTGTGCGAAGCGGCGGCACTGCTCAACGAAAGGGTGTGAAGTTACCGTCCCCTACAGGGGTCGCGCCTGCTCACATGCATGCGCTACCGGCACGTACAAGAGTCCTTGCATCTACAAGGCCAAATTTTTATTATATCCATGAATTTTCGTGCCACAAGCAAAAAGCGGTATACACTCCGGAGGACCCTTTCCAGGAAACCCTCCGTTCTACGCACCCGCATGGACGATCAAGGTCGCCCGGAAAGGGTTTTTACCCTGTCGGGAACCTGGGCCTTGCCGGATCATCCTGAGTGGCCATTGGCCAAACGCCCTGAAGGGACACGTTCGTGAAGAAATTCCATCTGCTCATCATTTCCGGTCTATCAGGCTCCGGTAAGAGCACGGCGATCCACGCCCTGGAGGATGCGGGCTTTTTCTGCGTGGACAACATGCCCGTCCTCCTTCTGCCAAGGTTCCTGGAGTTGCGCTCCGGCAGTGGTTCTGAAATACAGAAGCTCGCTTTCGGGATGGATTTGCGAGAAGAGGACTTCCTCCAGCATTACCGGGATGTATTCGCTTCCTTGAAGCAAGCGGGCTACCGGCTGCACATCCTTTTTCTAGAGGCCGCCGAGGAGGTCCTCATCAAGCGCTACAGCCAGACGCGGCGTCAGCACCCCATCGGCCACAGCAAAGGGTTGAGAGAGAGCATCCGCTTCGAGCGCAAACAATTGGAAGGTCTCAAACAGATCGCGGACCAGTTGATCGACACGTCGGCCATGACCGTTCATCAGTTGAAGGAATGGATCCTGAACCACACCTCCCGCCACATTCGGTCAGGAAGCATGCGGATTAACGTACTGTCCTTCGGCTTCAAGTACGGGGTCCCGGCCGAGGCCGACATCATGCTGGACGTCCGCTTCATCCCCAATCCTTATTTCATCCCCGAACTTCAGCCCCTCAGCGGAACGGACCCCCGGGTGCAGCAGTTCGTCCTCAAATGGCCGGAGACCGCCGCCTTCCTCGCCCGCGTGTTCGGGCTCCTGGACTTTCTCCTCCCGCAGTACCAGAAAGAGGGAAAGGCCTACCTGACCCTGGCCTTCGGCTGCACCGGCGGCCGGCACCGTTCCGTGACGGTGGCCGAAAAGGTCTTCGACTATCTGCAAGACCCCGGCCGCGAGGTCATCCTGACTCACCGGGACATGGACCTCGTCTCGAAGGACCGGGAAATTCGGAACCAAACGGCATAAGCCTGTCCTGAGGAGGCGTCATGCAAGCATCCATCGATCATCCTGTCGCAATCCTGCAGCGCAAGGGCGTTCGAATCCCGTGTCCATCCGCCGTCGAGATAGGGCCCGAGGTCCGCCTCGACCGCATATCCGGCGAAGGGGTCACTCTCCATGCCGGGTGCCGCATCTTCGGCTCCAAGACGCTCATCCTCCCTGGAGTCGAGCTCGGCTACGAAGCCCCTGCCACGGTCAAAGACTGCCAACTAGGTGCCGACGTCCAGCTGAAAGGAGGCTATTTTGAAGGCTCCTGCTTCCTCGCAGGCGCCTCCGTCGGATCGGGGGCCCAGATACGATCCGGGTGCCTGCTGGAGGAGAAGTCCAGGTCTGCCCATTGTGTGGGCCTGAAGCAGACGATCCTTTTTCCTTTTGTCACGCTGGGCAGCCTGATCAATTTCTGCGACTGCCTCATGGCCGGCGGCACGGACGAAAAGAACCACAGCGAGATTGGAAGCAGCTATATCCACTTCAACTACACCCCGAACCAGGACAAGGCCACCGCCTCCCTGATCGGCGATGTCCCCCGCGGCGTGATGTTGAATCAGCCGCCGATCTTCCTCGGCGGGCAGGGCGGGATGGTCGGCCCCATGACGGTCGGTTACGGCACGGTGGCCGCCGCCGGGAATATCCTTCGAAAGGACGTGCTGGAAGAAAATACGTTGATCCTCGGGCAGAAACCGGTCCCAAGGCACATCGCGCACCATCCCGGGCTTTACTCCCAGCTCAAACGGATCGTCCATCTGAACCTGGTATACCTCGGAAACCTTGCCGCCCTCCGGCAGTGGTACCAGGTCGTCCGTTCGCGGTTCATCGCCGGCGGATCTATGGATTCCGCCCTCCACGACGCCGCCGTCGAAACCATCTCTCTCGCCATTGGAGAACGGATCAAGCGCCTCGGCGAGGTCGCGCAGAGGCTCCCCCGGTCCATGGACCTGATCGAGAAGGCCGGCGGCGGGAAGGAACCGCCGAAGGCATGGCATCAGCAGCGCGAGTTCCATGAACGGTGGTCAGAAATTTCGGGAACCTTTGATCAAACCCTCCAGTATGCGGGAAGGCCTGCTCTGCTGGATGCCTTCCTGAACGAACTCGAAAAAACCGCCGGTCCACGCGGCAGGGATTATCTGAACACCATCCGCAGACTCGATCAGGCCTCGAGCGGTCAGGGGAGCTTGTGGCTTCAGGACATCGTCGATCACCCTGTCGAGGCCGCCGTGCAGATGCTTCCCATCACCTTCGGTAAAGAGGTTTCATCATGAAAAGATGGTTCGGCACGGACGGAATCCGCGGCATCGCCAACGAGCATCCCGTCACCGTCGATATGGGCGTCCATCTCGGCCGCACCCTGATCTCCATCTGCCGGAAGCACGGTCAGCCTCCGGCCATCGTGATCGGCCGCGACACCCGGCGATCCGGGGACATGCTCGAAAAGGCCCTCGCGGCCGGAATCCTCTCCGCAGGGGGAGACGCCTACGCTACCGGGGTCCTGCCGACACCTGGCATCGCCTATTTCGCACGGCACCTGAAGGCGGGTTTCGGCGTCGTGATCTCCGCATCCCACAACCCCTATCCTTACAATGGCTTCAAGATCTTCTCATCCGAGGGACTCAAACTCTCCGATCCCGAGGAAGCCGAAATCGAGGAGTTGCTTGCGGGCCCGCCGCAGCAGTCGTCAAAGGGAACTGCGGCCCCCGGCCGTTATCGCCGGGTCCCGCGCGCCCAGAACCGCTACGGGCGTTTTCTTGAATCCTCTCTCGCCGGGGGCCCCAACCTGCAGCATCTGTCGGTTGTCATCGACTGCGCCAACGGAGCGGCCGCCTCCGTGGCGCCGGCCCTCTTCAAACGGATTGCGGGCCGGGTTCACGTCCTCTTTGACGCTCCGGACGGCATCAACATCAATGAGGGCTGCGGATCCCAGCACCCCGAGGCGCTCTGCAGAGCCGTCGTCGAACGAGGAGCCGATGCGGGGCTTGCCTTCGACGGAGACGCCGACCGGCTGATCGCCGTGGACGAAAACGGACTCGTCCTGAGCGGGGATCAAACCCTGGCGGTTTGTGCGGAGATGCTTCAGAGGCAAGGCATGTTGGCAGGCAACGCCGTGGTCAGCACCATCATGAGCAACTGCGGACTGCGATCGGCCCTGGAAGCGATGCGCATCCGGCACATCACCACCTCCGTCGGGGACCGGCATGTCCTGGCCGCCATGATCGCCGAAGGGGCGGTTCTGGGGGGCGAAGACTCCGGGCACATGATCTTCCTCGACCACCACTCGACCGGCGATGGCATCCTTTCAGGTCTGCAGGTACTCAAGGCCATGACCTTGCTTGGAGCCCCTCTGTCTTTGCTGGCAAAGCGGATGCGCATCTTCCCTCAGATCCTCCTGAACATCCCCGTAAAGCAGAAACCGGATCTGAAATCCGTGGCTCCCCTTCAGGACGTTGTAGCTGAAGTGGAAAGCGCGCTGAACGGGAGGGGGCGGGTTCTCGTGCGTTACTCGGGGACAGAGCCCCTGTGCCGGGTGATGGTGGAGGGAGAGGATGAAAAATCGGTGGAGGGTTACGCCCATCGCATCGCACAGGTCGTAAAGGCGTTGCTCGGCTGACCCCTCATTCGAATTCTTCCGACTCTTCAGCAGGATAAAAACTCGACAGGTTTTCACGGCGAATCGCGTCCGGATCCCCGCTCAGGAGCATCTCCTCCGCCTGCCGCCGGAAAATGCGGGCTGAACGCTCCATATTTAGGAGTTTTTCCAGCACACCCTCCGATCGCAGCAGGGCCTTCACCGTCTGGAAAACACCCTCGTCGCCGTAGAGAAACGCGCCTTCGTGCAGGATCTTGCAGGCCACCATCCGCTTGAAGTCGTCAAAATGCATCTGCTCCCGGACCTTGCTGAGATCCTTGACAACGTAGTCTATTTCTTCGCGCAGGTGAGGCGTCATCAGGAGCCTGGATTTCTCCTCGAAGATCGCCGCATCGATCCGGCGGCAAACCTCGGCCGGACAGCCATCCTCCACAATCACGACCAGGTCCATGTCCGAGCCCTGCACCAGCCTTCCCGTGCTGCGCTCGGGGCGGGGAACATCGTGGGCCATGTTGTAGACGATGTCACCGGCGATGATGAAACAATAGCGCCAGACTGACTGATACTCAGACTCCAGCGACATCCCCAGGCCGGAAGCGATGCGATACACCAGATCGACCTTCGCGCGGCTTACCTCCTCGATGTGCCGGCGCACCTGCTCCGAACGATCTCCCACCGCCTCCGGCGCGGACCGGAGCCCAATCACCGAATAGGTCAGGAATTCCCGCCAGATCGACGGGGATAAACGTACCAGCCTTTCCAAGCGCCGGTCGAGCCTCAAATAGTGCGTCCCCACGCTCCGCACCAGCAGGCGGCTGGACCGTTTGCAGGTCTGCCACAGGACGATGCCGTCCACCTCTAGGGTAGCGTGCAGTTCGGCGCCCGTAAGCGGACCCCTCTCTTCGATCAAACGGATGATGCGCCCTTCCATGATCCCGTCATCCGAGAAGTGCGCCATGCCGATCGACGGCGAGGCCATTGGGGAAGACGTCGGAGAGGATGTCTTCGAAGGCCGTATCGAGCGATTTTTTGATCGCCAGGGCTTTTTCGAGACCCATGCGTTTGCCGCCCGCCGAGAGGCGGACAAAATCGAGGAACTGCCGGTCGAGCGGCAAACGATGCGTAAAGGGACCTGCTTCATCCCCCGGATCCAGCGCTGCGCGGACTCGATCCGCAGCAGAACGGGCGAAATCTTCGAATCGGGCAGAGAAGTCCTTCCGCTTCAAGGGGGCCGTCCCGGCATGGTCCAAGGCCCGCTTGAGAAAATAGCCATGGACCCTCGGCGGAAGAGCGGTCCGGAAAAACGGCAGCCGGTCGCACAGTTCCCTCGAAGACCCGATCTCCTCCGTCACCTCCTTGGGAACCGCCTCCAGGACCTCGGCGCCCCACTCGAGCAGGGTGAAGAGAGGGTTCGTTCTGCGGCTCGAATACGCGAAGCTGTCGAGGCCCCTGGTCAATCTCAGCCAGAAACGCTGCGCGCCGGGCGACAGCCGTTCGAATTCAACGGCCTGGGGGCATTTTTCACGGCGGCACTTATTCCCGTAGTCGACGCGGTAGCGCATATCCACGCCGTTGTTCGCCGCCGGATGGAGCAGGCAGCCAACCAACCGGCATTCCCGGTCGAGGTACCCAAGAGCCCAGCAGCTGAAACCCGTAATCGGGGAAGCATCTCTGCCGAGACGGTCGAAGGCGCGCGTGTTCTCCCGCAGCATGCGCTGGATCATGATTCGATAGTCGATATGCTCATAGCCCGCAGGTCGTATCGGGGGGCAGCAGGCGAAGCAGCTCTTCACCCCGTCCGGATAACACAGGGTGGTTCCGCCGGGGGCCGGCGACAAAGGATCGCTCGTCATCTTCTACCTGATCAGCCCCGGAAAGGGGGCCGGGCGATCGATCTTGTCTCCGACCTTTGTTCCGCAAAACTGGCATCGATATTCATACTTGTCGCCCTCCGGCAGCACAAGGAGCAGAAACTGCCTCACAGGAACGGCCCGTCGGCAGTTCGGGCAGTAAAGCTCCGTCGCCTCCAGCTGATCGAAGTGAGCCTGGGGTTGAGTGTTTCTTCTTGCCGGGGCTTGAGAAAAGACAAATTGACGTCTATTCATCTTTAAAACCTTTTGAAAAATGTCGACGAATCATGCTAATTTAGTTTTCATTTGGAAATGATTTCCCGTAGAACCCGGTTTCCAGTCCCGGAATGAGGATTTTCGCCAATTTCAAGGAAATCATGCGCGTGTGCGGAGGCAACCTGCAGGTCGCCGCACAACCAAACTTGCAGATTAGCGCCGAGATTGGACAAAAAGACCCTTTCCGGATGGAACCATCCTAACAAGTGTCCGCCCGGAAATAAAGCCTTGAAAAAGAAATTGTTTCCAGGCCGGAAATGAGGAGTTTTGCCCAGGATCAAGGTAATCCAGCCCTTGCGCGGAAGCGACCGGCAGGCCGCTGCACAAGCAAACGCGCAGATTGACGCCGAGATTGGACAAAAAGACCCTTTCCGGACGGAATCTAAGACGTTCCATCCCTGAAAGCCAGTCTCCAAAAACTGACACCTTCAGTTCAACCGGGGGGAAAATTTATGAAAGTCAAACACATCGACCACATTGGCATCGCAGTCAAGGAAATCGCTTCGGCCGGCAAGTTTTACACCGATGTGCTCGGGCTCGAAATCAAGGATATCGAAACCGTCGCGGACCAAAAGGTCAAGGTCGCCTTCCTCCCCATCACGGACAGTGAAGTGGAGCTGCTCGAATCCACCGAGCCGGACGGCCCCGTGGCCCGGTACATCGATTCCCGCGGTGAGGGAATCCAGCATATCGCCTTTTGTGTGGAAAACATCGAGGAGGCACTGAAAGAGTTGAAAGCCAAAGGCGTGCGCCTGATCGACCAGACGCCGCGGCGAGGAGCGGGAGGCGCTAAAATCGCCTTCATTCATCCTAAAGAGACCAATGGGGTGTTGGTTGAAATATGCGAACGCGACTGAGTTTCCACCGGCCTTGGGGGGCATTGCCGGGCTTTTCGGAACGGTTCTCCACTAGAAGCGATAGGTGACCAACCCGTGGGTCGTGTCATAAGGCGAGATGCTGATCTGGACGCGATCACCCGCCATGACCCTGATGCGGTTTTTCTTCATGCGCCCTGAAAGGACACCGCGGATGGTCAACTGGTTGTCGCATTGGATTTCCATGGCTCCTCCGCCCAGGATCCTGGTCACCTGACCCTCCAGCTTGATGAGTTCATCTTTGCTCAAAATCGTCTCCCTGTCATGGTCGTGTTGTGAAGCATTACCGTTCAAAAATACCAGGTTTTACGCATCTGTCAACCGGATGCGCTCCATCCGGACCCGGCCGGATCAGCCATGGACAGCCATCAACCTGCTTCACCAAAGGATCCGGGGCATCGAAAGCGTCCGTTGCTTGCAATCCGATATCTCCGATCCACTCGTCCGGTTAACCAAGGATCCCTTGGTCCACCCGGTTTCGCGGCTGGTGCGCGGCAGCCCTGACGAACCGTTTATGCTGACGCGCACCAGCCGCAGAGATCCTGTAAAAGCAACTCATGATTATGGCTATTGACGCAAAAACACCCCAGTTGCCAACCGACCCGAAGATCGCCGACGTTGCCGGAGTCATTCTGGCAGGAGGGAAAAGTCTTCGCTACGGAACGAACAAGGCGTTTGTGGAGGTGGAAGGCATTCCCCTGATCGAGCGTGTTTTCAAGGTTATGGACACCCTTTTCGAAGAAGTCATTCTGATCACCAATACACCGAACCTCTATAGTTACCTCGACCGCCCCATGTTCGAAGACATCTACAAGGGGAAAGGCCCCATGGGTGGTCTACTGACTGCGCTCAGCGTCCTCTTTCCGAGACCCGGATTCATAGTGGCCTGCGATATGCCCACCCTCAATGCCGACTTGATCCGTCACATGGTTACGGCCGCAGAGGGGTTCGACATCGTCGTCCCGATGATCGGACATCGTTTCGAAGCCCTGCACGCCCTCTACGGACCTGCCTGCCTTGCCCCTGTCAAGCAATTGGTCTCTCAAAACACGCTGCAGATCATACGGTTGTTCGAACACGTATCCGTCCGATATGTGAAGGAAGATGAATTGCGGCGTTTCGATCCGCAGCTCGCCTCATTTTTCAACATCAACAGCCCGCTGGAGGTAGAACGCCTCATGAGAACAAAAGGGCGGCAGGCCCTGTGAGGCGTTATCAACCCGACACCTCGGTCCATCCGAGCGGACACGCCTTCCGGATCTGAAGAGGCCTGTCTTTCAGAAGGCGCCGGGCTTCGTCAAGAAAGCGTTATCGGCCCGACGCAGGAGGATTCCGGATCTCGAGAGGGTGTCAACGGTAAGTTCTATAAAGATAGTGTCCGAACTGCCTCAGACAAAGAGGTGAAAACCGATCGTACACCGTCATCATCTCGAGCCCCGGCACCAGCGCCCGATAAACCGGGATCCCGAGATCCTCACGGGTCAGGTCCACGTAGATGGGAGCGAACCTGTTCGCTTCGAGCAAACCTTCGACCCTTCTCAAATCGGCTTCCACCTCTCCCGAAGCGTAACAGGGGATATCCCGCATCCGCCGGACCGGCAGGGTAGGAGGCGGCGGCACGGCACCGAACCAGTAAGGATAAGGATATGGGATTTCCGTCAAGGCTGAGAGGAGGGCGTGACGGCCGTCGAGATGAGCGGCACTGCCTTTCAGGATGACACCCCCCGGCCCCACGATGAAGGCCTGGTAGCAGGGAATGCCAAACTCCGAAGTCATATCCCGGAACTGGATAACGATGCCTTTCAGCGCCAGGCTGTCGAGGATTTCGGCGCCTTCGGCACCCTCCATGTCCATCAGGAAGCAGCGCTCCTCCGCGAACGGCACCACCTTTTCGGCATCGCGCTCGATGACTTCGAGCAGCGCACTCAGCTTGGCCGCCGCGGGCGACCGCCCGGCCCCGAAACCCGTGGATGAAAGTCCGCTGGTCAGATCGGGTTCGTCCAGATTGGCGAATAGAAAAGCCAGCTGCGCCGGCAGATAGACAGCCTCGCTCCGGCCGCCGATTACCCTCTCGCCATCCACCCAATAGAGGGGATCGCCTGCGTAAGGGACCTCCAGGGTCAACGCCGCAGGATCGAGTACGGGAACGCCGCCAGCCTCGAGCTCCTCATAAGTACCCTTCAACAGGGCATGTTCGCACTTGTACCCGCGACATCTCCCATCCTCGACAGAAGCAAAAGCTGAGAAACGCTCCACGATCTCCATCAAACAGGAGATCCGGGCCTGATGGATGTTGAAGCCCCGGCCGTAACTGATCTGGTTCACCTCCAATTCGAACCGGTTCCGCCCGGCCGCCACCCCGATGGTGGTCCGCCACGGCCGCTCCACCGCGTATGGGCTTACGGTGGCCTCGGTCCTCGACTCCCACCCCTGGAGCACCCCCATGCCCTCCAGGGCACGGGTCAAGGCCCTGCACGTCTCCTTCAGAGCCGCTCCGCCCTTCGGCGCCTCCTCAACCCTGCGGCAGGCCTGCCGCTCGTCCAGACGAACCACGGATCCCCTCCAGAGAGCCAGCGCAGGGGGATCGAAAAGAATCTCGTGCTCCGCGCAATCCGGATCAGGCAGCGGTTCGTGCCGCATCATGTTCCGGGCGAAACAGCGCAGCCAGTAAAGGTGCCCCTCGGCGAGGCCCAGCTGCGACCACTTCAGATCGATCAAGGGCGAAGCCGCCCGCAAGACCGCCTGATCGATTCCGGCGAGCAAGGGCGGCAGCTCTCCAAGCCGGTCCTTCGCGACCAGCCGCTCCGCGGCAAGGACCAGGCGCACGGGATCACCGGGCGGATCGCCGCCGCGCAAGACGGAACGTACCTCGTCCTCTTCCATCCTGCCGGCAACCCCGAGCAGATGCCTGTGCATGAACGAATCATAGGGGTAATCGCGAAGATAGGCCAACCCGTCCGGCAGGGTCCATTCGTTCTCCGGCACACAGGCAAACCAGCCGACGCCCTGCCCGGCTCCGATCCGGTCGAGCCGGTACCTGACCCTTTCTCTCTGCGAAGACATTCCCCTCACATGGCCTTGCATGCAGAAACCGCTCTTGTCCGGCCGCTTCGTCAGCACCAACCCCCAGACCTGCGCAACAGGCCGGACCGGTGGGCAAATTCGCGAACATCCGTGAGGCATCGACCCTGTCCTGCGCCATCGATGCCCAACAGAGCGCCCGGCCTCAGCCGAAAACGCCGGCCATCGGCCGATTCCCGCAACCAATCAGATTTTTTCGTAAACCCGCCGCACGCGGTCCTGCAAATACACATGGTTGAACGAACCGCCGGAAGCGGCCTCTTCGAACCACCTTCGCCCCGTCGCCTGGCACAGATCGCAGGCGTCCCGCGGGATGTGGACGCCGAGGATGTGGCCGCCGGTGCTGGCGCTCGAATCGATCGACAAGGCCCCCGCGCAATGGGAGCACACGCGGATCCTCTCGCGCTGCTTTTCATAGATCACGTCGGTGTCGTAGAAGATGTTGCGGTTCCGTTCGACGATGTCCCCCTCGGTGAAGGCGGTCTTCTTCAATCCGCCCTCGAGAAAAAGGGCCTTGATCTCGTCGACCACGCGATGAATGTGCATGGTGATATCCGGAGGCTGAGGCCGATAGTCCCGATCGTAGTTCGGCTCTTTGACACAAGAGGTGTCCAGGCCCGCCATCGCCATGATGATCCCCAGATTCACATACGGCAGAGCATCCTCGACGGCATATCCCCCTTCCAGCACGGCAAGATCGGGCCTCAGACGGGCATTCAGCTGGGCGTAGCCCCGCGCCGAAAAATTCATGTTGGTGATGGGGTCGTTGAAATGATTGTCCTGGCCTGCGGAATTGATCACCAGCTCGGGCTCGAACCGCTCCAGGAGCGGCATCACCAGCTCTTCGAGCGTGTAAAGGAATCCTTCTTCACCGGTCTTCGGAGGGAGCGGGATGTTGACGGTAGCCCCCTGGGCATTGGGCCCGCCGGCCTCGTGGGGAAAACCCGAACCGGGGTAAAGGGTCCTCCCGTCCTGATGGATCGAGATGAACAAGGTGTCCGGGTCGTGCCAGTAGATATCCTGGGTCCCGTCGCCATGGTGGCAGTCCGTATCGACGATGGCCACTTTCCGGATTCCATAACGGTCCCGCAGGTATTCGATCATGATCGCTTCGATGTTGATATTGCAGAACCCCCGGTTGCCGTGAACGACCCGCATGGCATGATGCCCGGGCGGCCTCACCAGAGCGAAGGCGCTTTCCACCTCTCCTCTGAGCACGGCATCCGCCGCTACCAGACACCCGCCGGCGGATATGAGGTGGCTCTCGGTGGTCACGGCCTGCTCGTCGGGGACGCAGAAGTGCACCCGCTGAATGTCGGCCGTCGTGGCCGGCCTGACCCGGTACTCGATGATGCCGTCCACATCCAGCAGCCCTTCCTCCATAACCTGATCCTGGGTATAGAGCAGGCGCTCTTCTCTTTCAGGATGCGTCGGGCTGATGGCCCAGTCAAAGGCCGGAAAAAAAACCAATCCGATCTTGCGTGAAGCTTTCAGCATATCATCCGCCTCGCTTCCATTGGGGGATCAATCCCGGGACGATGCACAGCTTCAGCCGGATGATCTGGCCGGTGCGGGAGAAACCCCTGATCATGTTGAAGACCTGTTTTTCAGCGATGGTAACGGGCGCCGCGCCGGAGGCCGCCCCAATCTGCTCCGCCCTCGCGGCCAGGACGTCCGTGGCCCTGTCGATGGCCTGATCGACGTTGAAACGATAAGGGATGCTTTCCATGATCTGCGCCTCAGGGATGACGAGCGTACCCCGCTGCGTGTCGGCGTGCAGATTGATTTCGGAGGTGACTCGTGCAACCGCGGCCCCGATGGCGTTGGCGACGCCGGAGTGAGGAGGCAGACGGTAAGGCAGCTGCAGAGCGGCGCTCACGTAATCGGCCAATTGTGCCGCCGGCCCGCCGATGATGACGATCGACTCGGGTTCGATCCGGCTCTCCTGCAGCACTTCATAGATCGTATACACGGGTCGTTCGTTGATCGCGAAGATGAAGGCCCGGGCGGCCTCCGCGATGGTCTTGGCCATCCGCTCGAGCACCTGCTCGGCCGTCGTCAGGGGATCCAGCCCCCCCAATCGAGCACCGAGGGACTCCATGGCCGCACGGGCGCGTTCGCGACTCCCCACGTCCAAAAGTCCCAGGGTGACCATCGCATCGGTCGGCGTCGGCGCCGGCCCACCCAAAGCCATCGGCGGCCCCTGTCTGACAGGGCCGACCTTCAATGCCCCGTTCTTCTGGAGCTGGACCTCGCTGTCGCCGCCTACCCCTATGGACCGGGTATAGAGAGACCGGATCAGCGTACGAAACAACCCGATCTGAATCCCCACCGGAGCCAGAAGCGGAATGCCGTTCAATACTACGGCCATGTCCGTCGTCGTCCCCCCGATGTCCAATACGAGAGAGACGCCGCAGCATCCGTCGACGGCCAGGGCCCCCATGACGCTGGCGGCCGGACCGGATTGCGCCGTCCTGGCAGGAAAGCCGAGGCTCTGCTCCAAGGCGACGGTGCCCCCATCCGGCTTCAGGAGATAACGAGGCGCTTTGAACCCCTTTTCCTCCAGAATCTCCGTGAGGCATTCGGCAAAACGCCTGTGCATCCCGGTCAGGGCGGCATTGAGATAGGTGGTGGTGATCCGGCGGGGGAAATTCAGCACACCCGAAACCGAGTGCCCCAGCGCGACATCTGCGAAGCGGTCGCCGACCCACTGAGCCATCTGGAGTTCGTGCGCCGGATTGCGCACGGAAAACTTACTCACGATCCCGATGTTGCGGACGCCCTCACGGCTGATCTCGTCCGCTGAGGATTCGACCTCTTCCTTTCTCAAAGGCAGGGTTTCGAACCCCTGATGATCCAGGGCGCCTTGGACCACGTGGTACGAAGGACCGATGGAAAACCACTCCGGATTCATTCCCGGACCGGCCGAGACAATCATACCCGTAGGCTCGAGGAGATCCTGGATAATCGCGTTGGTGGCCATCGTGGTCGAAAAGACCATCCGTTCGATCCCTGCGGGTTCCACCCCATCGAGCGTCTTGTCGAGGGACTCCCTGAGGGTTTGCAGCAAATCGTCGCTCGTCGGCGTTTTGGTCTCCAGCAGAACGCCGGATTCATCGATCAGGACGGCATCGGTCTGGGTGCCGCCAACGTCCAATCCTAGAATCATGCTATCCCTACCCAATCGTTCGAATTCTCGTCAGGTATCATATCTGGCCCCAAGCGCGGTCCAACGGCCGAACCCGTGTCAAGAGCCGTTTCTTCCTCCCAAAAGGAGTTGATCCGCCAACCGAAAAGCACGCTAACGATAGCTGAAATGCTCAGAAAATCAAAGCATATTCCTCCTTCTTCCAGACCGTGTGAGAACGCCCTTCCACCTCAAGCGCTTCTTGCATCAACCGCTGATTCAATGTATATTTTGTTTATATTTACAACGATTTTGAGCCCGGTGGATCTCCGGCTCACTCTGGTCGATTTCGAGTCTGTTTACAATTATCCCTGGATGATGGGCAAATATCGAAATAAAACAGCGGCTCAGATACGGGTGGAGCGTCCCTGCTCCTCCCTCGCTGCGGCCTGATCAGACGAAAATGCGTCCAGAAAACCCCTGCGCGATTCACCGGCGCATCCGGCAGGCTGTTTCATTAACCATTCCGCAGCTCGGAACCGAACCCGGAAAGCAGGCCCTCTTCAGCGGAGCAACCGGCAAGCGCCTGGCGGGCTCCCCGGCCTCTCGGCGTCCACCAAGCTGTCCATCATCGGGCAAAAGGGCAAAGCAGAATGCACCAGACACGCAACTTCAGCATCATTGCGCACATCGACCACGGAAAATCGACGCTTGCGGACCGGATGATTCAAATGACAGGCCTGGTCGACGAGCGCAAATTCAGAGACCAAATCCTCGACAACATGGATATCGAAAGGGAGAGGGGAATCACCATCAAGAGCCAGGCGGTCACCCTGCCCTACGCCGACTCGAAGGGAGGATCCTTCCACCTCAACCTGATCGACACCCCCGGGCACGTGGATTTTTCGTATGAGGTCTCGCGTGCGCTGGTCTCATGCGAGGGGGTGCTGCTCCTCGTCGACGCTTCCCAAGGTGTCGAGGCCCAGACCCTGGCCAATCTCTATGCCGCGATGGAACACGATCTGGTGATCATTCCCGTCATCAACAAGATAGACCTTCCCTCGGCCGACATAGAACGCGTCAAGGAACAGATCGAAATGGACCTCGGCCTCGATTCGGATATGGCCCTTCTCTGCTCCGCCAAGGAAGGGGTCGGCATCCAGGAGGTCATGGAGGCCATCACCCGGCTGATCCCTCCCCCGAAGGGCGACCCTTCGAAGCCTCTGACCGCGCTCGTTTTCGACGCCAACTACGATCCTTTCCGGGGGACGATCGTCAGTTGCCGCATCTTCGATGGCGAGCTGAAGGCGGGCGACCTCATCCGGCTCATGTCCACCGGCAACACCTACAAGGTGGAAGAGGTCGGCCTTTTTCAACTGACCCGCGTCCCCCAGAAGAAGCTCTCTGCAGGGGATGTAGGATATATCATCGCCGGGATCAAGACGGTCCAGGATACCCGGGTGGGGGACACTATCACGCTCGATACGGCGCCCGCCCCCAGGCCGCTGCCAGGGTTCAAAGTGGTCAAACCGGTCGTCTTTTCATCGGTCTATCCCATGAGTTCCGAGGATTACGAAGACCTGACCGCAGCGCTCGAAAAATACCAGCTCAACGACGCCGCCCTCGTGTATCAGAAGGATTCCTCCGCCGCCCTGGGCCTCGGGTTCCGCTGCGGATTCCTCGGGCTCCTGCACCTCGAGATCTTTCAGGAACGGCTCGAGCGCGAATTCGGCCAATCCGTCATCATGACCGTGCCGAGCGTCCGTTACCGATTCGTCCTCACGAACGGAGAGACCATCGAGGTGGACAATCCGCTCTATTACCCGGAACCGGCCACCATCCAGGAGGCCCTCGAACCTTACATCCGCACGAGCATCCTGATCCCCGAACGCTACATGGGGTCCGTCATGGACCTGTGCCTGGAACGGCGTGGGGTCAACAGCAAGTTCAATTATCCGAGTCAGGGGCGGATCGAGATCCAGTTCGACATGCCCCTGGCCGAGGTCCTTTACGACTTCTACGACCGGCTGAAGACCGTCACGCAGGGATATGGCTCCTTCGATTACGAATTCCTGGATTATCGGGCCAACGATCTCGTCAAGGTGGATATCCTCGTCAACGGCGAAAAGGTGGATGCGCTTTCCCAGATCGTTCACCGGGACCGGGCCAGGACCCGGGCGCTGCAGGCCTGTGAACGTCTGAAGGAAGAGATCCCGCGCCACCTTTTCAAAATCCCGATCCAGGGGGCCATTGGAGGCACCATCATCGCCCGGTCGACCATCTCTCCGTTCCGCAAGGACGTAACCGCCAAATGCTACGGCGGCGACATCACGCGCAAACGAAAACTGCTCGAAAAGCAGAAGAAGGGCAAAAAGCGGATGAAAACCATCGGATCCGTATCCATCCCCCAAAGCGCCTTCGTGGCCGTTTTCCGCTCGGAGAGCAAGTAGGGGCGTTCGCTTGGAAAAACCCGGGCTTTACGTCCACGTCCCCTTCTGCCGCGAAAAATGCCCCTATTGCGGGTTCTTTTCGGTGCCGCATCTTTCCCCTCTGGCGCGATGGATGGCAGCCCTGCCCCGGGAAGCCGGCTTCTTCCGCGAAGTCTTCGATCCCTTCGACAGCCTTTACATGGGCGGCGGGACCCCGTCGATCCTCGGGATAGAGGAAATCGGGGTCCTTTCAGCCGAGCTCCGCCGGCATTTCACCATCACCGCAGACGCCGAGATCACGCTGGAAGCCAACCCGAGGGACCTGACACCCGAAAAGGCGCACGGCCTGCGCGCTCTCGGCTTCAACCGCCTCATCCTGGGGGTCCAGTCGCTCGATGACGACGTGCTTCGCTTCCTCGGAAGGACGCACAACGCCTCCGAGGCCCGCACGGCCCTGGACCATGCGCGCGAGGCCGGGTTCCCCGTGGTCGGCGTCGACCTCATGTATGCCCTGGGGGTCCCGGAACTCGACCGGAGATGGGAACGAACGCTTCGCAACATCCTCCAGTACGAACCCGAACACCTCTCCTGTTACACCCTCACCATAGAGCCCCGCACCGAGTTCGAGGCACGCACCCGAAAAGGCACGCTCCCCCGGATTCCTGAATCCGGGGCGCGCCGTCTCTTCCTCGAGACGACCGCCTTTCTCCAATCACACGGCTACCACCATTACGAGGTCTCCAATTTCGCCCGGGGGCCGACGTTCGAGGCCCGGCACAACCGGAAATACTGGCGCCACACCCCGTATCTCGGACTCGGTCCGGCGGCCCACTCCTTTCTCGGCAACCAGCGGTGGTGGAACCCCCCATCGATCAGACGCTACTGTAAGGCAATCGAAGGCGGGAGGAGACCTGCGGAGGGATGGGAAACGTTGACGGAGGAACAGATCGCGCTCGAGAAGGCGGCCCTCGGGCTGCGGATGCGCGAGGGCTTCCGCCTCGATCCGGACATGTCCCGCCGCATACCGTCCGGACGTCTCCTGCGCCTAGAGGAAGAAGGACTGATCGAAGTACGCGGCGCCCGGGTCCGGCCAACCCTGGAAGGGATGCTCGTTGCGGACCATCTGCCGCTCGAGCTCTTCCCCTAGCAGAGGGTTGAAAACCCGCTTTTCGCCGGCTGAGGGAAAACACCGGATTGCAGCCTCGAGGCCCCCGAAATGAAAAACAGCCTCAGAATCGCGGAGCGGCGGGTGCATTCTACTCTCGGCTTTCTTTCAGGAACCTTCGGATCGGACGCAGCAACGCCTGCACCTTGGCGTATCCCATATCCACGGTGAGGTTGATCTTGCGCCGGTCCCGGGTCAGAAAACGAGCCGGCGGCATGTCGTCCGGGCAGATGATCATGGCATGCGGCGGGTTCTTCAGCGCCAGGGTCTTCAAGATGGAAGTCTCCTCCCGGTAGACCATGGCGGCATCCCACAGGCGCTCCATCATCCAATCATACCGTTGAAAGTAGCGCCAGAAAAGCGCCCTCTCAAACAGGTTCGGCGGGTCGAACGTACACCCTTCCGGCCTGGAAAGGACAGCCAATACCCGGTCCAGATCGGTATCCATGAGGCCTCTGAGCGGCAGAGGGTTGGAGGCCCCTCCATCTACAAACTCCCCCCCGCCGAGTCGCACCGTCTCGGGATAACAGCCCGGCACCGCCAGACAAGCCCGGAACTGCTCATAAATGTCATGCTCCAGCGGCTTCAGCAGCTCGAAGCGCCCCTCCCCGGCCTCCGTAACCGCAAAAAGGCAGCGCATGCGGCATGCCATCAATTTCTGCACATCAATAGGGTAGCGCTTCTCGAAAACTTCGTGGACCAGATAATCGATGTCGATGAGCGCGCGTCTCGCTGACGGCGCCAGCGATACCACCGGAATGTTCCGATAGCAGATCAGCTTCGGGGTGCAGAGTTCTCCGCGCCAGACCCGCTCAAGCTGCCGCCGCTGCCCCGCGGCGGCATAGGCCAGGGTCGGGACGCTGGCGGAGACCGCAACCGCCCGGTCGAAGGTCATGAGCCCTTCGTCCATCAGGGCCATGACAGCTCCGGCGACAAAGCCGGCCCGCATCCCTCCACCCTCTAGCAGAAGTCCCCGCATAGGCTGCTTCACCCTCGTTGCTCAGGCGGTTCGACGCTATACTCACAGCCCAGAGGACCCCACTCGAGGCGCCATAGTCTGGAGACATTTCAATCCCTGAAAACCCTGCGACCTGACCGCGGCATCGATCTGCACGTCCAACTCTGAACGAGCATCTCACGGTCGCCCTGCCGGAGCCAGCCCGTTGCGCCGACCATGACAGAGCAGTCTCGTGACCCGGGCTGAAACGCACCCTTTGACGAGATCCTTCGATCCGGTCACCGCGATCGACGGGCTCCGGCACCGCTCGCCGAGAAGGCAGGAATCGAGTGAAAACCCGGGGGAAGACCTTTCGCTTCAGGAACGGGTGGAATTTCCCTCCAAAAGGGCTTTCGGAATCAGCGGAAATCATAGATGATAGAGGACAGGTGGTTTAACATCGCGCTTCACGGTTCCGTCGGCATAGGAGGTCGTCATGCAAAGAACCCGCCCAGCCCGCCTCTTCCTGTCCATGCTCTTGCTCGCCGTCTTTTCTAATGCGGCGGCGGCGGAAGCCCCGGTCGAGACCGAGCGCCTGCGCGACGAGATGGTCGAAACACAGATCATCCGCCGCGGCATCACCGAACCCCGCGTCGTCGAGGCGATGAGGAAGGTCCCGCGCCACCTCTTCGTACCTGAATCCCGGCGCAGCGCGGCATACGCCGACCGGCCCCTGCCGATAGGCCTGGGACAGACGATTTCTCAACCTTTCATCGTCGCTTTTATGGCGGCTGCGCTCGAATTGAAACCGGACGACAAGGTGCTGGAAATCGGCACCGGGTCCGGTTATGCCGCCGCGGTCCTCGCAGAGATCGCCGGCAGCGTCTACACCGTCGAAATCCTGGAGCCCCTCGCCGAACAGGCCCGCTCGCTTCTCGCCGACCTGGGGTATGACCGGGTGCATGTCAAAACCGGAGACGGTTACCTCGGCTGGCCTGAGAAGGCGCCCTTCGATGCCATGGTCGTAAGCTGCGCCCCGGAAAAGATCCCCGTGGCCCTTCAAGAACAGCTGGCCGAGGGGGGGCGGATCATCATCCCGGTGGGAACGGCCGGCGGCGTGCAAAAGCTGTTGAAAGGCGTCAAGCATCAGGGGCGGCTCAGCATCATGGAGACGATGGACGTCCGCTTCGTCCCCATGATCCATGCCCCGGCGGCCCCATCCGCTGGACCCTCAATGGGCGAATAACTTTCCCTGCAAAACGGCTTCTTCCTCTTTGCCTGTTTCATCGAGCTTGCCGGCCAGACCGGCCTCGCCTTTGAGGAAGAACCGCTCGAACATCCGATTGAACTCGGTCCAGGCCCCCTCCTGCCGATCCCGCTCCATAAAGCGGTGCAGGCCGTTCATCTTGGCGTCCAGATCATCGACGAGGTGCAGGGCGAACCCTTCGAGAAATTTCGGGCGTTTGGGAGAGCCGAATTCGAACTGTCCGTGATGGCTCAAAATCAAATGCCTGAGCCGCAGCGCCAGGTCCTGGGGGAAGTGCTTCAGCTCGCCGATCTTCTTGTCCAGGATGGCCATCCCCAGAACCACATGCCCGAGCAGCCTCCCCTCGTCGGTGTAATCGATCTGCAGGTCGTAGCTGAGCTCCCGGACCTTGCCGATGTCATGCAGGAATGCGCCGGTCAGCAGCAAGTCCCTGTTCAAATAAGGGTAATGCTCCGCCACCGCACGCGCCAAACGGCAGACAGAAAGCGTGTGCTCCAGGAGGCCGCCGAGATAGTTGTGGTGCATGTTCTTGGCGGCGGGCGCTTCCTTGAATGCATCGATCAACGGCTTGTCGGCAAAGACCCGGTCGATGAGACTCGACAGGTGCCGGTCCCTGACCGATCTCAGAACATCCCTTAAACCCGTCATCATTTCGGGCCGCGGATAGGGCGAGGATTCCACGAAAAGCGACCGGTCGAAAGGTTCCTGCGGCACGTTCAGGCGGCTTATCCTGAGCTGGAGGCGGTCCCGGTAGGAGGACGCATCCCCCTCCACCTCGATGACATCCCCCTTTTGAAACAGGGCCGACAACTGCTCGGCCTGGTCCCAGACCTTGGCCTCGATCTCGCCGGTCCTGTCCGCCAGGATGAGGCTCAGAAACGGTTCGCCCTTGCGCGTCGTCCCAAGCGATTTTTCCCTCACCAGGTACAGCCCGGTGATCCGTTCGTTTTCGCCCAGATCCTTCAACCATGCGTGCGGTGCAGGAACCTGGCCCAGGTCTGCCTCCATGCGGAGCCGCCTCCTCCTGTTGTATTCAGTCTGTCTTTCAATCGTCAAAATGCCCGGACGGCCCCTTGTCTCCGGAAAGACGCTTGGCTCCCTCCCGGATCTTCGCCTCGGTCCACTCCGCCGGGTCTTCGATCCGCCGGCCTTTGGGACCCAGATCATAGGAGCCGGCATCCAGAATGGCTTCGATGCCAAGCGGCGCCGTGTCCTCCGCATTGAAAACGTTGGTCAGGAGATCGTAAACGAAATCCTCCACCCCTCTTGCCATACGCTCGCGGATCTCGGCCGGCTGGCTCAGGAGCTTATTTTCAAACGGCAGGTTCAGCTTCTTGTAGTCCCCCGCTTTCAGGCCCTTGGATTCGGCATAGGCCACCATCTCCGCCCACAGCGAATCGAGCGCGCCGCGGTCCGGCTCCTTGATGAAGCGTCCCGCTTCGTCCAACTGGGCGTTGCCGTACGGATTGACCTTGACCCCCCAGGTAAGCATCTGCAAGGCCGTCGCGACATTGGCCTTTGTCGTCCGCGTCTCCTGGGCGATCCGCCTCAGACGCTCGGAGCTGTTGCCCGACGTCCCGTGCTGGGCGCCCGAGACCTTGTATTTTGTGAGCGCGGCGTGGATGTCGGACGTCAGGGGCACCTGAATCCCCGCATCGCTCTCTTCGATGCCATGGGTGGTTCCGTTGTTGAGGGCGATCCAGTCCGGGAAAATGCCTTGTGCATTGAGGCCCCGAATCAGAAAAAGGGCCTCGTCGACCGTCGACAACCCGGCCTTTCCCTTGATCTCACCGACCTCCGTCTCGTGGCCGGCCCAACCGGGCACATACTGGCTGAGTTCGATGCTCGCCAGGAGGTTCTCCTCATCGGGCAGATGGGAGGCATCGATGGCGATGGACGTCATGCCCGCATCGAAAAGAGAGGGGATTTCGGTACGGGCGGTCTCGATGTCCTTTTCTCCTTTGATTCCGTAATGATCGGCGTGAACAGCCACCGGCACCGTAATCCCCAGTTCATTGCACACCGCATCCACCTGCCGTGCGATGTTCCAGTAGTTGACGGCGCAGTAAGCGCCCGTACCGCCTTCGGACTTGGCGATTTCGATGATGATGGCGGCGTTGGCCCGCTGGGCGGCCCGCAGGGCGCCCCGGATCACGAAGTGATTCCGCCCGTTGGCCGCTATCGTCATGGCCTTGCCTTTGGCAAGCATGGCCCGATCGACGACTTTTCCACTGACAAGCAGCGCCCTCGAGTGCGGAAACAGCTTGACCACATTGGGGGGACGACCGACCGCCAGCGCCTTTTCAAAATTTGACGATCCCTTTCCCTGCGCAGATGTCATAATAGGATCCTCCTGTCATAAGTGGTTTCCATGTGGAAATAGTCTTTTGGGGCAATCTCGGGGGCAGTGTGCATGTTCGCTTTTATGGCGGCCACCAGGCAGCCTCCGCGCAAACGCTTGATTTCTTTGATAGCGGCATGCCGGGGCCCGCCGCGAAGCGGTGGGACTGAGCAGCCGCAGCGGGTGGAGAAACCGGGACCCACCCCGAAGGGGTAGGACCGAGCACGCGCAGCGTGTGAAGAAACCAGGACCCGCCCCGAAGGGGTGGGACTGAGCACGCGCAGCGTGTGAAGAAAACACCCTCATTTCTCGACTGCAAACCGGGTTTCACCGGAACATCATTTTCGAACGACAACGAAGTGGGATTGAAATGGTTTTCGCGCCTGCCAACACCCGGCCATCCGGCTTTCATCGCCGAACAAGGACTGAAAAGCATATCGTTGCCGAGGGCACCAGGCAAAACCACCCGGTTCGTCTGGTGCGAGACACCTCGTCCTCAACCGGGATCTGGAGCCAAAGCCCATGTAGAGCATAGGGAATACAGGCAAGAATTGTCAAGCGGACGTTTGTGGAGCCCGGATATGGCCCGTTGCCGATGGAGACACTTTCTGATAGAGTGACCAGGGTTCGGAACAGGGCTCTCTCTTCACACGCTCCACGTGTTCGGTCCTACCCCTGGGGGGCGGGTCCGTTGCGGCCGCCTTCTTGCTCAGCCTTTCAGGCCGCCCCTGGCGTGAACTCCACGCCGCCTCGGAACAGGCATTCGCGTTTGCCGGCACCGACGCAACCTTTCCCTTCCGGATTGGCTGCCGGGCCGCAGTAAGTGTAATTCTCTACGTGCAGGAGGACCGGAGGCAGTAGTCATAGTCCCCGGCTTTGTATCCCGGGACTGCTTGACAACGCATTGAAAAATCGGTTTGGGGCAGGCTGCTGAAAAAACGGCCGGATGCAACACATGCGAAATCCCGTATCCGTGCGGCGGAATGATCAGTATGCCGCACGGAAATGGGATGAACGTAAGATGGCAAGAGGACTTTTTTCAACCGTCCGATCAAGGAAAAAATCGAAGAGGGGAGGAATCAGCACAGACATGGAAAAACGGGACAAAAGCGACGACAACCCGCGCGACGGATCGACGACTCCGCCGCCCTGCCTGATTTACGTCGATCGGGAGGGGAAATGGTACCACAAGGGCGCAGAGATCATCCGGATCGACATGATCCGAATGTTCTGCGAAAACATGACGCTGGACGAAAAAGGCCGCTACATCATCACCTGGCACGGAAAGCCGTGCCTTCTGGATGTGGAAGATACGGCCTATGTCGTCCGCTCCGTTACCTGGTCATCTCAAGGAGAAGCAGAATCGGGGAAATTTATGCTCGATTTGAATGACGGAAGCAAAGAACTCCTCAAACCGGAAACACTGCGCATAAAAGAGGGCAACATCCCCTACTGCCAAATCAGGGACGGCGCCTTTCCGGCGCGCTTCAACAGGCAGGCCTACTACCAGCTCGCCCAACACATCGTCGAAATCGACGGCCGTTTCTACCTGCCTGCCGACGGCAGGCGCTATCCTCTGTGAAGAGACGGATTTTCCGATACCCAACAAGGGACCCGCATCCCACATCAGCCAGGAAAACCCTTCAAGGCCGGAAACGCCCCGAAAAAGCGCCTTTCAATCCTGCCGTATAAAGGCCCCAGACCGTGGGTCCAAACCTATCGGTTTTCCACCGGTGAAACAATCTCTATCTTGGCATGTTTTCTCAGATCGTCCAGCCAGCCTTCAAAGGCCTGACGATGCTTGATCTCGATGACCGCATCATGTAAATGGCTCTTGTCCTTTTCAAACAACTCCATGTCTACGGGTTCCGTTCCCTCCCAGCGCATCACATACGCACCACGCTCATTGGTGAAAACCTCTTGAGGATAGGGGTTCTCCTGGCTCAAGCGGAATGCGGCATCGTTGAAAGCCTGGTTGTGCCCTATCCCGATAACGCTGCCTCTGCGTGTGAAGGCCGGAGGCGTCTCAACGGCGATATTTTCTTTGCTCGCCATGACATCCCATGATTCCCCATCACGCAAGGCCTTAAGAAAAGACTCGGCGCGTTTCTTTGTTTCATCGAGGAGGAGCTCCGCCCGGTAGTCCGCTTTCACCTTTTCTTCGACTTCGCCGAAATCGGGCAGACGGGGTTCTTGTCGATCCGCCACCTGGAACAGATAATACTTGCCCCCTATTTCGACAATTTCGCTGGTTTCGAACTTCTGCAAAGCGAAAAGCGTACTGAGATCCCGCTTGGGATCTGGGCCAAGTTCAGGCAGACCGGTTCTTGAATCGAAAAAATCTGACTCTTTGACCGACAAGTCGTTTTCGGCAGCGAATTCGGTCAAAGGGGTTTCATAAGGCAATCGGTCCACCAATGAGAGTGCCTGGTCTTTTGCCATCTCGGAAGCGGTTTTCTTGACCAGGATCTCCTCGATCTTCTCTCTTACCTCATCCAGGGGTTGGAGCCCCCCCTCCCGGCGCTCCTCTACGCTGAGGATATGGTATCCGGAAGGCGTTCGAACAGGCTCGCTGATCTCCCCGACCTTTAAACCGAAGATCATGTCTTTGACAACCGCCAAATCTAAGGGAACCGTTTCCTTGGAAAAAAAGCCGAGATCCCCTCCCTTGGTTCGGGTCTCGCTTTCCGAATACATCACAGCCAGTTTGGCGAAACCCACCCCCTCCAGCGCTTGGGCACGGACCTTAGCGGCCACATCGGCCACAGCCTTTTCCTGCGCTTCCGATGCACCCTCAGGAACCTTGAAAAGGATATGTCGCGCCCGAACCTCTTCAGGCTTAGTATACAATTTGGCGTTGTTCTCGTAATATTGAACCACGTCGGCCTCGTTGACAGTTACCTGCTCCTTCACGTCCTCTGGATTGAACTCGAGATAACTGACCTTTATTTTTTCCGGTATTTTGTACCTAGGCCGATTTTTTTCGAAATACTCCTTAATTGCCTTTTCATCCAACGCTACATCAGCGTTCTCATTTGGGCTGAAAAAGGCATACTGGATTTTCACCTTTTCGTTATCAAACAGAAAATGCTCCATCAGCTCTTTTTCACTCACTTCGGTGAAGGCAAAAATAAACTGTTTGAGCTTTTCCTGAAGCAGATCCTGTCTAAGCGCGGCCTCGAAATCCTCCGGCGCCATCCGATTGTGATTGAGGAGCAGTCGGTAGCGGTTCAAATCAAAGCGTCCATCCACCTGAAAGGCGGGATACGACATGATGGTCTTCTGAATCTCCTCTTTCGTTACGCTGAAACCAAGGCGTTCCGCCTCCTGAGCTAACAGCTTCTGCTGAATCAGGAATTCCAGCGCGCGGGTTTTGAGTTGCAGCGCCTCGACCATGCCCTCGTTCCAGAAATCCTTATACTGTGCACGCATCCGCTCGACGAAGTCCGCATAGGCCCTTTCGTACTCGAGCCCGCTGATCAATTCACCGTTGACATAAGCGACCTTGACGCCTTCTCTCGAGGTAAAGGAGTACCCGAAATAAAAGACAAAGACCAAGGCGATAATGGTTATCAAGAATTTGATCAGCCATGACTTGGCATGCTTCCTCATAAGACTCAGCAGCATCCGGTGAACCCTCCTGGAACCTGAAATATCGCTTCCATCCGGAAATGATTATCTGCGACGGCCAGATTTCCAATCCGCCGACAAGGCATTTGCCCAGGCCAAAAACATCGAGAACCTGTAGGGAAACGACCTGGCGGCCGCGATAACAAATATGCCGATCGACGACTCCGGCATTGGCGAAAGACACCTTTTCCGGATGGATCTGCCTCTTGTCCATCCGCAAGGGACCTCACCCCGTTCAAACCGGTTTCTTTTCCGCGTCGGCGAAACGGAACTTCGTTTGATAACACGATCTTTTTTGGATGTCCATGACTATTTGGGGCCTTCATCGACCCTCCGCCGGCACCCCCGGTCCGGCGATCGTGCCCCGGCCCCGCCGATGTCAGCGCGTCAAGGGGCAGCCTCGGGAACCGCCGCCACCCGTTCGAACATATCCCGGAGGTTCTTCGATAGATACCACCGTCCATTCGCGAAGGCCCCGTAGTCCGCTCCCGCCATGGCCGAAGCGAACCTGGTCGAGTTGGCGTAAAACAGCCACTGTTCCACCCACATCTTTTCGATCGACTCGTTGAAGGGGCTGTCACCCTTGTCCAACCCTTTGGCCAGCCCCTTTTTCCAAGCCGACAGGAGAACGTTGGTAGCCGCGAGGGTCATGGCATCCGTCGTCTTCAGGCTTTCTTCCAAGCGATTGAAATGACCGGTGACCCAACCGCTCGAATGGCAGCCGAGGCAGGTCTTCTGCATCTTCGCGAGCCGCACGCCCTGTTCCTGCTTCGATATCAGGAAGGCCGCCGCCGGCTCTCCCGTGAGCTCCGTCGGCAGCGACAGCCCGGCGGCATTGCGTATGGTGGTGGTGTCCGCGCTGATGGGATGCGGGTGGGAATAGACGAGGCCGAAGATCCGATGCGGCAGCCGATCGTTCATGCGGTGCGTCCGCTCGGCCAGCACCTCGCCTTCCGGCCCGGTCAGCAGGCTGACGTGGCAGGTGGCACAGGTGGGCGCTGTCAGGTCTTTGCCCACGGTCCAGGGTACGGCATCGAAGTCCCAGTCCTCCTGCTTCGCCGAATAGATCCCGCCGTGCTTGCTGACCTGATAAACTGCGTAGGCGGGCACATCGGGGCCTTTGTGGCACTCCGCGCAGGTATGGGGTTTCCGGGCCATGACGATGGAAAACTGATGGCGGGTGTGGCATGCGCTGCACGCGCCCTTCGTTCCATCCGGGTTGATCCGGCCGACACCTCGATTGGGCCAGCCCGAAAGGACCGGCACTTCCACGTCCCCGAAATCCGAGGCGACGGTCCGTCTGCCCGCCACGGTCACTTGGGTGCCGTGGCAGAAAAGGCAGGAATCGGCATGGGTTTCCGCGGAAGGAGGGTTCGTCTTCATGCCGTCCCCTTCGATCACCGAGACGGCGTTGATGTTGTCCATCAGATCCCGGTACACCGGGTTTTCGACCAGGTTTCCGTAAGCATGCGCCATCAGATTCCCGCCATACTGCTCCGCCTCCTTCGCGTGGCAGACGGCGCAGTCCCCGGGGGTCACAACGGTATGCACCTTGTAACCGTTGTGATCGAAGGAATCCGGATGCGCATCCGATCGCATCGTGTGGCACTCGGCGCAACCGACGGAAACGCCGGCCAGGGTTTCCGGGATATCCCCGGAGGAAACCCGCCTCTCGATCACCGGTTTGACAACCGCCGAAGCGGGGGTCGTCCCCCCATGCCTGCTTTTAAGCCATTCGGCGACGATTCCCGGGTGCAGATGCTTGTGGCACTCGACACACGCCTGCGTATCGCCGCTCGGACCGGCCTCGGCCGCCGCCCCTCCGGCAAGCAGGATGACTATGGCCGCTGCTGTCAAAATCGGGTGCATTTTCACCTCCCTTTTCTCTTGCCGCAGGACCGGCTCCGGAGGGCTGCCGTCCGGAACCTCCCGGGCCCTGGGAATCGTCCGTTTCCGTCTCCCCGCATCACGTTGCAGGGGCTTCGATAACAGACGCCGCCCCCCTGCCACCGCTCAGGGTTCCCCGGCCCCCGGTCCAACGCTCACCACGACGCAGCCGTCGGGCCTGAAGACGCTTTGGACCGCTCTTTGGATTTCAACGGTTGTAACCGCCCCGATGGCCTCGATGAAGCGGTCCTGGTGATCATAGCCGAGCCCGTAAAGCTCGTCCAGCGACATCTGCATCGCCTGGCTGCCGTTGGTCTCCCGCCCGATCGCCAATTGTCCGAGCAGATACCTTTTGGATGCGGCCAGTTCCTCTTCAGAAACCCCTGCCTCCCGCAGCTTGGCGAGTTCGTTGAAGATCATTTCCCTGGCCGTTACGGTCTTGGCCGGATCACAAGCCAGATAAACCGCAAACAGGCCGGTCTCGAGACCCGGCCGCCTGAATGCCGTCACCGAATAAGCAAGGCTCTCCTTATCGCGAAGCTCCCGAAACAGCCTCCCTCCCATCCCGGAAAGAATGCCGTCGACAAGGGCCATGGGCGCGTTGGCAGGATCCTTCACCGAGACCCCCAGGTATCCCACAGCGAGGTGCGTCTGCGATCCGGGCCTTTCAAGGTGCGCCCGGCGAGGTTCCAGAAGCGCCGGTTCGCCCGACACCTCGGGCAGGCCGTCGGGCGCGGCGGTGAAGGACGAGAAGAGCGTCTCCAGGAAAGTGAACAGATCCTCGGCGCGCACATCCCCGACCACCGCAATGACCAATCCGGACGGGAACGCCATGCGCTTGTACCAATCCAGGAGGTCCTCGCGCCGGATGCCGGCGACGCTCTCAGCGGTCCCCGTCTCCGGTTTTCCATAGGGGTGATGCCGATAGAGGGTCGCCTGCAGCAGATCGAAGAGCTGAGCCGTCGGACGGTCCTCTTTGGCGCGAACCGCCGCCAGCAAGTCTTCCCGGACCTTTTCGACCTCCTCCTCCGGAAAGACCGGCTGGAGAAGGCACTCCGAGAACAGCAGCATCGCGGGATAAAGCTCTTCGCTGAGGAAACGGCCGCTCAGACCGAAACTGTTCCGGCCGGAAAAGCCTTCGAGCTGTCCGGCCCATCCGTCCACTGTGGAAGCGATCTCCTTCATGGTCCGGTTCCTGGTCCCGCGCGTCAACATGCGGGCGGTGAACTTGGACAGCCCGGCTTTATCCGGCGGTTCGAGGCGCGACCCGCCCATGAACACACCGGTGGCGGAAAATACGGGCAGATCGTGATTCTCCTTGACGATCACCCGCATGCCGTTCGGAAAAACCTTCATGGAAACCGGGTTCGAAACCGCTTCGCCTTTTTCGGCGGCCTCCCGGTCCAAAGCGGGCTCGAAGAAGGCCGCGATCTCGTCGGTGCCGACCTCAAAGGGCGCCTCCGAGGGCAGCAGAATCCCTATCGACAGGTTTTGCGGACGGAGATAGCGCGCGGCGACCCGTTGGACCTCCGCCGGACCGACCGCTCGCAGGTCGGACAGATACGTCTCCACTTTCTGGTACCCGCCTCCCAGCATCTCGAAAAACCCCAAGGTCCGGGCCTGTCCGGAAACACTTTCCATCGCGAAGAGAAAATCCGCCTCCACCTGGTTGATTGCCCGCTCCAACTCCTGCGGGCTCACCGGTTCCTTCCCGAGCAGCGCGGCCTCTTCCCCGATGATCCTCAGGACCTTGCCGAGATGCTCCGAACTCAACTCGGAACTGATGAAAAAGAGACCGGGATCCTTCAAGGAATAGGCTCCGGCGGAAATGGAGTTCACCAGACGCTCGTCGATGCGCAGCCGCGAATTAAGCCGCGAGATCTTTCCGTCGCCCAGGATCGCCCCGACGAGATCCAGCGCGGGGATATCCTGATGCAGAAGCGGAGGGATGTGCCAGGCCATCTCCATGTAGACCTGTCCGACCTTTTCCTGCATCAAGAGCGTCCTGGTCTTCTCTTGAGGCGGCTCTGCAGGCCGCAGGGCCTTCTTTGCTCCCCGTCTTTCAGGGAAGCGGTTCGTCTGCGACCGGATCCTATCGAGGATCGCTTGCCCATCGAAAGCTCCGACCACGACCAGAAGCATGTTTTCGGGCGTATACCATTTGTCCATATATCGCAGGATGCCTGCACGGTCGAAGCTGCGGATGGAGTCCATGGTGCCGATCACCGGGCGCCCGTAAGGATGCTTTTCGTAACAGAGAGCCATCATCTCTCGACCGAGCCGCCTTTCCGGGATGTCTTCCATGCGCCGGTACTCTTCGAGAACCACCTCCTTTTCCCGGGCGATTTCCTCCTCGTCGAAAAGGGAGAACTGCACCGCATCCAGCAGGACATCCACGGCCGTGGCGGTTTCGGGAGCCGGTATCTCCGCAAAATAGACCGTCCGGTCCAGGCTGGTATAGGCATTGATGCTGCCGCCCGCAGCCTCGATGGTGCGGGCGATCTCCCCGGCGGGCCGGCTGGGCGTCCCTTTGAAGATCATATGCTCGATAAAATGAGTGATTCCGGCCTCGGCCTCCGTCTCGTCAGCGCTGCCTGCATCGACCCAGACCTGGACTGAGGAAACCGCGGCATCCTGCACCTCCTTCAGAAGCACGGTCAAACCGTTCTCGAGCCGGACGCGCTCGACGCCATCGACCACCGAGGCGGCCTGCAAACCGGCGGCACCCGTCAGCAGGATCACCATGGCCAGAACATACGCACCTATTTTTCGCAACGCTCTCAAAATGGCCTTCCTTTCCCTCGCCGACACACCCCCTCCACGAGGTCCGCACTCTTCGAGTATCTCCGGGAGGTTATCGGATAGGATCAAAAATGGTCCTTCAAATCTCATATATTGCGTTTATTTTCTATTGACACACAATATATAGTTAGTACTATAGAGCCCTCGGCATCGAACCGCATCACGATTGCAGCCGGCTTGAACGAATCGGCACCGATCTGCCGGAAGCGGATTCAAGCAGGGTCGATTGTATCTGATCCTTACCCCGAACGTAAAGACCCAGGCTGATCAGTGGGCGGCAAAGATGCATCTCCGGTTCGAGACGGCTATCCATCACAGACAGATCATCTATCAGGATTTGAGGCGAAGGCGGGGGAAGGCCTCTGGCTGAGCGTCTTGTTTCTTCCAGGTATTTTATCTGAGCATTCCAATAAGGACCATCAGGAAGGGGGCAAAACCAATGGGAGAGAAGGGAAAATTCCTGGTAACAGAGGACGGCAGCCTGGATTTGGCCGCCTACAGACTGGATGATCATCGTTTCTCGGATCTGCTCGTCAAGGCGAATCCCATCGACGCGACCCGCGCCCTGGCTGTCAGCCGCTTTTTGCGTGAGGAACTGATCAAGTTGGAGATCCAGACCATCACCATCCCCATGATCGAGAAGATGATCGAAGCCAAATTGATCGAATTCGGCCTCGCCAAACCCTCCCCCGTTCACATCGACAAATCGCTTTTCGTAAAGGATTCCATCTGCCTCTCCCAAAACGCCCGCACCGTGCTCGAAAGGCGCTACCTGAGAAAGGACGAAGAGGGCAGGCTCCTCGAAACCCCCGAGGAGATGTTCCGGAGGGTGGCCCACCACATCGCGCTTGCCGAAGAACGGTACGGCGACGGAGCCAAGGTGGCCGAGATGGAGGAAATCTTTTACGACATGATGACGGAGTTCAAATTTCTTCCCAACTCCCCCACCCTCATGAATGCCGGGAGAAGACTCGGGCAGCTTGCTGCCTGCTTCGTGCTGCCGATCGAAGACAGCATGGAGGGTATCTTCGACGCCCTCAAAAACGCCGCGATGATCCATAAATCCGGAGGCGGCACGGGCTTTTCGTTCTCGCGGCTGCGGCCCAAGAACAGCCGTGTGGGGACCACGGGCGGTGTCGCCTCAGGACCGGTCTCTTTTATGAAGATCTTCAACACCGCCACGGAACAGGTCAAGCAGGGGGGCACCCGGCGCGGCGCCAATATGGCCATCCTGCGCGTCGACCATCCCGACATCCTGGAATTCATCACCAGCAAGAAAGAAAACAAGGACCTGAACAACTTCAACATATCCGTCGCCGTCACGGATGTCTTCATGGAGGCCCTTCGGAAGGGCGAGCGTTACGATCTCATCGACCCGAGAGAGCAAAGGCCGGTCGGAAGCCTGGACGCTCAGGAGGTCTATCATGCCCTCGTCAAGCAGGCATGGGAAAACGGGGACCCCGGCATCATCTTCCTCGACCGGATCAACCGGGACAACCCGACGCCTTCGCTGGGCGAAATCGAGAGCACAAACCCCTGCGGAGAGCAGCCGCTTCTGCCGATGGAGGCCTGCAATCTCGGCTCCATCAACCTCGCGAAATTCGTCATCGAAAAGGGCGGAAAGCCGGCGATCGACTACGAGGGTCTGAGCGTCCTGATCCGCGACAGCGTGCGCTTTCTCGACAACACCATCGACATGTCCAAGTACCCGCTGCCCGAAATCGACCGCATGGTCAAGGGCAACCGCAAGATCGGCCTGGGTCTGATGGGCTTCGCCGACATGCTTTTCATGCTCGGCATCCCTTATAACAGCGAAGAGGCCATCGAGACAGCCGAGCGGCTCATGGCCTTCTTTCAGAAAAAATCCCGCGAGGTCTCCCACGCGCTCGCCGGAGAGCGCGGCGTGTTCGAAAATTTCGACAAGAGCGTCTACCACGGCAAGAAGGGGGCGACCTATCGCAACGCCACCACCACGACCATTGCTCCCACCGGGACGCTCAGCATCATCGCAGGGTGTTCGAGCGGCATCGAGCCCCTTTTCGCCCTGAGTTTCATCCGGCGGGTCATGGACAACGACGAACTGCTGGAGGTCAATCCCTGCTTCGAAGGCGCCGCCCGACAGCACGGCTTCTACAGCCGGGAGCTGATGGACGCGATCGCCAGGAAGGGGTCCATCCAGGGCATGAATGAGATCCCCGAAGACGTGCGGCGGGTCTTTGTCACCGCTCATGACATCACGCCCGAGTGGCATGTCCGTATGCAGGCCGCCTTTCAGAAGCACACCGACAACGCTGTGTCCAAGACCGTCAATCTGCCGCGGGACGCCACCGTGGAAGATGTCCGGGATGTGTACGATCTGGCCTACGAACTGGGCTGCAAAGGGGTCACGATCTATCGCGACGGCAGCAAGGAGCATCAGGTCCTTTCGGTGGCGCACGAGGAAAAGCGCACCGAAGGCTTCATGACGGCCGTCAAGGAGCGGCCGGAAACCCTCGAGGGTTTCACCACCAAGATGGTGACCGGCCTCGGGACCCTTTATGTTACAGTTACGGAATATGAGGGCAGGCCCTTTGAGGTCTTTGCGACCATAGGTAAATCCGGCAGGTCCACCACAGCCAAGACCGAAGCCATCGGGCGTCTCGTATCCCTGGCCCTCCGGTCAGGGGTCAAGGTCGACAAAATCGTCGAGCAGCTGAAAGGGATCGGAGGGGAGCACCCGGTCTTCCAAAAAGACGGGCTGGTGCTTTCCATTCCGGATGCGATCAGCCGCGTACTGGAAAAACGATATCTCCAAGGCAAAAACGCCAGGAAAAACGGGGGATATGCAAACAGCCTCATGGGCGAGACCTGCCCGGAGTGTGGTCAGGTGATCAGTTTCGAGGAAGGCTGCATGACCTGCCACTTCTGTGGATTCACGAAATGCGGCTGAGCTACGGCCGCTGTCATGAACCCGTATCTCGCCTTTGTACTCGTCGTCCTGATCGGGTCCTGCTGTCTCGACCTGCTGGTCGAGCGGCTCAACCTGAAAAGCCTCGAGGCGAGTCTTCCGGAGGAATTCGCCGCTTACTACGATGAGGACGGATACCGGCGGTCGCAGGCCTACCTGAGGGCCAACGCCCGGCTCGAGATGGTTTCGGAGCCTCTTTTGACGGTGTTGATCATCGGGTTCATCCTTTTCGGCGGATTCAATCAGGTGGATGCGCTGGCGCGGTCTTTCGGGGTCGGTCCGATCTGGACCGGGTTGATTTTTGCGGGATTGCTGCTTCTGGCGCGCGAACTGGTGGACATTCCGCTATCCGCCTACCAGACCTTCGTCATCGAGGAAACGTTCGGCTTCAACCGAACGATCGTGCGAATCTTTTTTCAGGACCTCTTGAAAGGCTGGGCCCTGGCCATTCTGATCGGCGGTCCGGTCTTCGCTTCGGTCCTTTGGTTCTTCGATCATGCAGGGGCCTGGGCCTGGATCTGGTGCTGGGGGGTCGTCACCGCTTTTCAACTGCTCCTGCTCTTTGTCGCACCGGTCCTCATCCTGCCCCTCTTCAACCGCTTCGAACCCCTTCCTGAAGGCCCTTTGCGCAACGCCATCCTCGATTACGCCAAATCTCAACAGTTCAAGCTCAAAGGCGTGTTCACCATGGACGCCTCGCGGCGCTCCACCAAATCGAATGCATTTTTTGTCGGCTTCGGCCGTTATAAACGCGTCGTCCTCTTCGACACCCTGATTTCACGGCTCAACGAGGAGGAGATCGTAGCCATTCTGGCTCATGAAATCGGGCATCACCAGCAGCATCACACCCTGAAAACCCTGCTGTTGTCCATCTTCACCACGGGCCTGATGCTGGCCCTCCTCTCCCTGTTCATCGGGAATCAGCGGCTTTTCGAGGCGTTCCGCATGGAGCAGACCTCCACCTATGCGGCATTCTTCTTCTTCGGCCTTCTGTACACCCCCCTCAGCATGCTGCTCGGGATCGTCGGGAACATCCTTTCCCGCCGATTCGAGTTCGCCGCGGACGCCTTCGCCGTGAAGACCTCCACCAGACCCCTCGCCCTCATCGAGGCCCTGAAGAAATTGACGGTGGAAAACCTTTCAAACCTGACCCCCCACCCCCTCAAGGTATTCCTCGACTACAGCCACCCGCCGGTTCTCGACCGCGTCCGGGCGATCCGTGAGACGGTCCATGCTCCGATCGGCACACCCGGGGTCAGTCTTCCCTGAACTGAAAGACCCTGCCTTCTTCGAAAAGCTCCGACGCGCTTTGCCTGAAAAGGCCCTCGGCGGCCTGTTTGAAGGTCTCCAGCGTGTATTCCGCCGCCATCTGCCTGGCAATCGTAGCGTGAAACATCTCGACGGCCTCCGGGTCGAGCCCCACCAATTTGCCCGCCCGGTAGATCTTCCCCTCCACCAGGAACATATAGAGGGCATTCATGATCCCTCCGGCAGAGGTGTCCAGATAGGAATCGAGCCACTCGGGCCGGGCGAGCCTCGCGTTGAAAAGCGCATCGATCTTTCCCAGGGGTTCGGGAAATTCGAAAACCCACAATGCCAAGGGGATCGGATCCAGCCTTTCGAGATAGCTGTATCTCCCGAAGCCTTCTTTATAGGCAGCCAGCTCGTCATCCTTCAGCCTGAATTTCTGGGTCATCATCACCAGCCCGATATCCCACAGACCCATCACGGTCCCTTCGTTCACAGGTACGGGATAGGGAAAGGCCTTGCCCTCTTCGATTGCGCGGATCCGTTCTTCAGTCATATCCAGTGTGTCCCTCCAACGATTATTTTGTTTCCATCCGGAAATGGTCTTTTTTGCCCATCTCGGCGTCCATCTGCACGTTTGCTTGTGCGGCGACCACCAGGTCGCCTCCGCGCAAACGCTTGATTTCCTGGATATGGGCAAAAAATCCTCATTTCCGGACCGGAAACTGGGTTGTACCGGGAAATCATTTCCTGTTTGTTTCCATCAGGAAAGTGGATTTTTTGCCCGCCGCGAAGCGGTGGGAATGACCGCGCAACGCTTGTGAAGAAAAAAATCCTCATTTCCGGGTGGACGCTATTTTATGACTCTCAGCCGATGGGTCTCTTTGAGATGACCCCACAAACGGCGAATAATCAACGCCGAAGCGTCTTCCTCGAGCAGGACGTCACTCCCGGCCATGCGGCGGCATGCTTCGAGCAAGGCCAGATTCCCGGAACGCAGGCCGAACCGCTCACGGATATACTCCCCCAGCGTATCATCGAGCCCGCTGAGCCCCTTCTCCGACATGTGAGCGATCTCGATCCTGTCCTTCAGGGAAAGATCCGCCGCAAGCCGTTCTACCGCCTCCTCCACCGAGGCGGGACCGTCTGCCCGGGGCCCCGCTCCGGCGCTCTCGACCAGTTCGAGATACAAGGCGGCCTTGAGAACCTTGCACGCCAGGTCGTAGATCTCGGGATCCTTACTCGCCCTTGGCCCTGCGACATTCAACGTTCGAATGCCGTGCCGCCTTATGAAGGCCTGAATCGCCTGAGCGGTCTGAAAGGCGTTTTGCCTGGCAAGATCGACATGCAAGACCGGGCGCTCGTGGCGTAGCGCCAGGTCCAAGGTCAACCTGGACCCGCCCTCGAGATCCCCCCGGGACAGGATCAGCGTCCCGTCCGAATCCCTTACGTTCTGCTCGGTTCGATCGGCATAGCAGTCGGTAGGCATCTCACGAACCTGATAGTGCATCGGGATGACACCGTCCTCGGCCTTGCGCCCCTTCGGAACCCACCCTCCGTGAGGAATGTCCCACTCGATGGCGACATCCAGGGCGGCGCGGTCGACACCCGTCTGCCCACCTGATACAATCTTCAAGAGCATGAGAACGCTCCACGGTTCAATGATACACTTCCCTTCACAATCGCCTCCACGATCTTCACAGCCCCCCTCAGCCCACATCAACGCATTCGTTTGACAGGCCGTCTCAACGTTCGGCAGTCCAGACCGTACCCTCGAGAGGGCATCATACTATCCCGGTTGCCATCCGGAAATGGTATTTTTTTTACTCTTCCGAATGTCAATCTGCATGGGTGCCCGTGCGGCAAAATCCAGGTAGATTCCATCCGTAAACGACCTATCTGCCCATTCTCGGATTGGAAACCAAGTTCTACCGCGAAATCATTTCCGCATGGATACCAGATAGGAAGGGTTCAGAGGCCGGATTCGATCCTGTGTCGGCTGCGGCAATTCCACCGCTCCGAGGCCGGGCGCTGACCGTGTCGGACATCCGCAATCCGGATCAATTCTTTGCTGACACAAAGGCGAATTTGTTCTAGATTAGGACAACCGGTTTGGTTTGACCAAACACAATCCGATTTTATTTCGCATGCCCCGCGTCCTGCACCTCAAAACGTGCAGTCTTTGGAATAGCGAGTTTTCTTAAGGCAAAAAGGAATGCCTTCATGGACGCGACACGCTTTCTGGAACCCATCCTCGACAAGATCCATGACGCTGAACTTCGATCGGAGATCGAGGCCGGCATCGTCCGCCACATCTGTGAACTGCAGCGCAGCAACCAGGAGATGCGATCGAAGATCGCGGAGCAACAGCACAGCCTGGCCGCCCTCGAGGCCAACGAGCAGAAGTTCCGCAACATCTTCGAAGGCGTCTCCGATCTCCTCTTCTTTCATGATCTGGACGGTCGCATCTCCGATGTAAACCCGGCCTGGAAAAAGGTCTGCGGGTACGATCGACATCAATTGTGCGGCATGAACATCCAGGCCTTCATGCCCAAAGATGTCGCCCCCAAATTTACCGAATACCTTGCGAGCGTCAAGCAGAAAGGGGCTGCGGTCGGGCTTTTTCGGATCAAGGACAAAGCCGGTCTCGAGCATATCCTCGAATACAAGACGTCTCTTGCGCGCGATGCCGCCGAGGTCCCGATCGGGATGAAGGGCTCCGCAAGGGACATCACCGATGAACTCGCGGCCAAGGCCGCCCTGAAAGAAAGCGAGCGGCGGCTTTCTGCGTTGCTGGACGCGATCACCGAGACCGCAGTCCTCTTCGATTGCAACGGAATCCTCCTCGCCGCCAACGACGTCGCCTGCAGGCGGGTCGGCAGGCCCCTGCAGGAGTTGAAAGGCAAGCGTATCTCCGATTTCTTTTCTCCGGAGGTGGCCGCCCGGCGTTGGAACACCGCAAAAAAGGTCATTGAAACGGGATCACCGGTCAGAGAAGAGGATCAACGCGGCGGCCGGATCTTCGACAGCCACTGGTTCCCCATCCCGGGGGCCGATGGGTCGGTCAAACAAATCGCCGTTTTCGCAACGGACATTACCGACGCGCGGCACGCGGAGAATGAGCGGATCCGCGGTGAGAAGCTGGAGTCGCTCAGGATGATGGCGGCCGGCATCGCGCATGATTTCAACAACCTGCTCACCGGCGTCCTTGGATTTCTCGAACTCGCCTCGATGAGTGGAGGCGGCGGGTCCAATCTTTCGGAACACCTCGACAGGGCAAAGGTGAACTGCCTGCGCGCCGTTCAGCTGACTCAACGCTTTCTCAACCTTTCGAAAGACGCCGCGCCCCGTAAACAGCGGGGGGCATTGGAGCCCATCATACGGGACTACAGCTCGCTGGTGCTCGCCGGGTCTCAGGCGCTCTGCCGGATCGATGTGGATCAGGATCTCTGGCCGGTCGCTTTCGACGAGGTGCAGATCGCCGATGTGTTGACCGCCGTCCTGACCAATGCCAAAGAAGCCATGTCCGGCGGAGGCACCATCGAGATCGCCGTCCGGAATACACCGCTCGGTCCGAAAAGGGCCCCGGCCTCCCACTACGACCCCCACGCTCCATACGTGGCGATCCAAATTCGGGACGAAGGGGTCGGGATTCCGCCGGAGCACCTCCCAAAACTCTTCGATCCCTATTTTTCGACCAAATCCCGTGGAACCCAGAAGGGAATGGGGCTTGGCCTGGCCACATCCTACGCAGTCATCCGCAATCACGGCGGCTTCATCGACGTCCAGTCCGTCGTCGGTCTCGGGACGACCGTTGCGATCTATCTGCCTGCGGCCGTCGAAACTCCTCAGGAGGCGGCGCCGCACATCCAATCCCCCCGTGTGGCGGAAGAGGCGCTCCCTCGCGAACCGGCCGCAACATCCGGCCAAGGTAGAATCCTCGTCATGGATGATGAAGAAATGATCCTGGATGTGTTGGAACAGATGCTTACGCTGGCCGGCTATCAGCCGGTGACCGCCGGAAACGGAGAGGAGGCTCTCCTGCTCTTTAAACAGGCGAGGACCGACGGCGAACCCTTCGATGCCGTATTGCTGGATCTGACCGTCCGGGGCGGGATGGGGGGGAAGGAGACCCTGGAGGCGCTCTTGAAGATCGATCCCGGGATCAAGGCCATCGTCTCGAGCGGATATGTGGAAGACCCCGTCGTGAAGCATTATCAGGATTTCGGATTCTCCGCCGCCGCAGCGAAGCCCTATGACCTCAAGAACCTGGAGCGGACCCTCGCGGACATCCTGGCCCAGCCCTCCAAACAGGGGACGAACCCCGCAAATCCCTGAGCAGCTCGAAGGAGAAGAGGCAGGTTGAACAGACGGAATTTCCTCAAAGAAGCAGCTGCAATCTTCACCCGAATCGGCCTGGCGCTGGCGGTCGGCTATCCCGCGTTCGCCTTCGTCCTCCATTCAAGCCGCCGCACGATTCAAGTGATCTTCTCCCATCAGGAGCGCCGGGGCCGGGTATCCTTCAAAAACAACGTCTTCCTGCTGCAGGAGGAACAAAGCGCCAGAGCGGTCTCAGCCCGGTGCACCCACCTCGGATGCACCGTGCAGCACGACCCGGTCTCGAACCGCTTCGTCTGCCCCTGCCACGGGAGCGCCTTCGACGCCGAAGGGCGCCGGATCAAGGGGCCCGCCGAGAAAGACCTCGAGACCCTGCCGGTCGCCCTCTCCAAGGAGGGAGACCTCACGGTTTCCTATGTCCTGTAAAGCGATACCGCCCGGAATCCGCCTCAGCGATCGGCTCGACCGGTTTCCGAGCGGAAAAACGGCCATCGCGTCTCTCTGCCTGGCCACCACACAGGGACGAAAAAGGGCGCTCATCCCCCCGGCGACGTCCGGATGCAGGCCTCGTTGTGCAGACGTCTGCTCCTCGACGATGAGGCCCCCTTGGAACTGAAGCGCGCGTTGCTGTCACTCTCCCCCGTTCTTCCCCGCCTCGGGCTGGCATCCCTAGCCCTCTGCCTGGCCTCGGGGGCCGTCCTTTCGATCCAGTACCGCCCCATGGGAGACGTCTTCAGGACGGTCGAGGCGATCACCTCAGGAATGCCCTACGGGGCCTTCCTGCGCCAGATGCATCATGCCTCCGGGCAGATCTTCGTCATCCTGATGCTGCTCCACACGGCGGATTATTTCCTCCGCAGGCGCTACGCGGCCTATCCCTTCCAGACCTGGTGCCGTCTGGTCGCCTCTCTCCTGCTCTGCTTCCTGACCCTTTTTACCGGATTCATCCTCAAAGGCGATCTGGAGGGGATCTTCGCGGGACGGATCATGGCGAACTGCCTGAACGAAGTACCGCTCCTGGGGCCGTCCCTCTCCCGCTTGATAATGGCGGAAGGGGAAGCCTTTTTCTACCTCCCCTTTCTGTACCATTCCTTCTTCCTTCCGATTCTCCTCTGCACCCTGATCCGCGACCACGTGAGGGACTGGTTTCCCGACCGGGTCTATCTCGGTGCAGCCCTGCTGGGACTGGCGGCCTACGCCCTGTGGATCCCGCCGGGCCCCGCCGTCCCGCCGGACGCAGTCGTCGAGCGCATCCACGGGCCGTGGTTCTTCTACGGCATCCAGTATCTTCTGAGACACCTTCCCGCCTTCTGGGCCGGGGTCTTCCTCCCCGCCCTCTGGATCGCAGCCCTCCTGTTCCTGCCCCTCCTCCGGCCACCCTGGTCGCGTCTCGTGCGGACCGCCGTCATGGCGGCGGTTCCCGTGTACATCGTCCTGAGCCTTCTGAATCTCGCCTGATCTTTGACACGCCCCCCCAGTTTTGCGCTATAATCCGTGTCCATCCGGAAACGGTCTTTTTCACCCATTCCGGCCTTCAAAAGAACAACCCTTTTCGGGGATCCACGGCCCTATGAAAACCACCTATCCCATCGTACTAGCCCATGGCATCTGCCCCTTCGACCGCCTTCTGAACCCCTTCGTCCCGTCGAACGGACCTCATGAGGAGCGGTTCCAGTATTTCCACCACATCCCCGGCGCACTCCGGGCTCACGGCTACGAGGTCTTCTACGCGCGCGTCGCCTGGGCCGCCTCGTGCGACCGGCGTGCGCACGATCTCTTCGAGCAGATCCGGCTCTTCACCCGGGATTTCAAACGCCGCCCGAGGGTCCACCTCATCGCCCACAGCATGGGCGGGCTGGATGCCCGCAACATGATTCACCTCTACCGGCTCGAAGACCGCGTCGCATCCCTGACAACCATCGGAACGCCTCATCTGGGCACTTCCCTCGCAGACTGGGGGACGCGGCGCCTCGGCTGGGTCCTTTCCGCCGGCAGCGCCTTCGGGCTCGACCTCAGCGGGTTCCACGACCTCACCCGCGCGGCGTGCGCCCGCATGAACCGCCGTCTGGCCGCCTTCGAGGAGCAGTGCGGCGTCCGTTATCAAACGGTTGCCGGCGCCCGCCCCTATGAACTGATCCGGCCGATCTTCAAACCATCTTTTCGCCTGATCCAGCGGGAGGAGGGGGAAAACGACGGCCTGGTGGCGCTCCGGTCCGCCGTCTGGAACCCGCGCTACCTCTTCCGCCGGATCGATGCCGACCACCTGAACATGATCGGGTGGTGGGGCCGGCGGGACGCCTTTCGCGGGCTGAACCGGAACACCTTCAGGGAAAACATGAACCGGCTGTATCTGGACATCGCCGACGGCCTCGGCGATTGAGAAACCGGACCGGACAACCTTCAGCGCAGGAGGTCCAAACGCATGGAGAAGAAGATACGTATCGTGGAAGGGGACATCACCAGGCAGGCGGTCGACGCGATCGTCAATGCCGCCAACACCTCCCTCCTCGGCGGGGGCGGCGTGGACGGCGCCATTCATCGGGCGGCAGGCCCGGAGCTGCTTCAGGAATGCAGGCAGCTCGGCGGGTGTCCCACCGGGGAAGCCAAGGCCACCAAGGGCTATAAGCTCCCGGCCAAATGGGTCATTCACACAGTCGGCCCGATCTGGAGGGGGGGCACCCGGAACGAGGACGCCCTGCTGGCCTCCTGCTACCGGAACAGCTTCAAGGTGGCCCGGGAGCTGGGCGCCCGCTCGATCGCCTTTCCCTCCATCAGCACCGGGGCATACGGGTTTCCGCTCGAACGCGCCACCCGCATCGCGCTCCGCGAGGCGAGGGAAGCCCTCGCCGCTGACGGCCGGATCGAAGAGGTGGTGTTCGTCTGCTTTGGGAGGGAGGCCCTCGAGACCTATCAGGCGGTCTACCGCGAGGTCTTCGGGGAGGAATCGGCGGGGGGCTCCTCCTCGTCCCGCAGAAAATAGCGGTGGTACTCGGGCTCGCTCAGGTATTTCTTCATAATCTGCATGACGAGGTCCGCGAGGGCGTGGATGTCCTCCTGAGATATGCGGCGGCGGATGAGCGCCATCAGATCGTCCTGGGCGAAGCGCTGCAGGAAATAGGTCAGGGTCGAGGCGTCCACGTCCCGGTCGAAGCCGAAGCCCAGGAGCCCGTCGTAGCTTTCCGAAAATCGGTGGCGGTTTTTTTCCATTCAGAACCCCATGGATCGGCCGATCAGGATGATGGTCATTTCGGTCAGGAGCGGGCGCCGCTCGAGGATCGTCGTAATCCGGCAGATCCGCTGCGGGGCGCTGCAGTCCGAGCAGATGCCGGTCTCCGCACAGGGCGTTTTCATGCCGAGGCTTCGGGCGCGCATGGGGGCGGCCACCTCCTTCACGCGCCGGAGGGCGGAGGGCAGATCGGGCGTCAGCTTGTTGACGCCAGCTGCCACGATGACCTTGCGCGGCCCGAACGACATGGCGGCGGTCCGGTTGCCGATCCCGTCCACGTTCACGACCTCCCCGGTCAGGGAAACGGCGTTGGCGCTGCAGAGGAAACAGTCCGAACGGCCTTGCTGCAGGCGGATCTCCAGATCGGCCTCCTTCGAAAGCCCCGCCTGCCAGTGGTCATAGACCGCCTTCCCCTTTTCCCGCAGCGCCTCGACAAGCCCCAGGGCCCGGACCGTATCGGAGCCCCCGAAGCCGAAGCTGTCATAGGGTTCGACCATCGCGAGGATCAGCTCCCGCGCCTCGGCCGCGGTCTGGACGAACACGGCGTCGAAGTCGTGTTTTTTCAGGCTGGCGACCGCCTTTTCGGCCCAGCGCTCCATCAACCAGTCACGATGTTCTTCCACCCTTCACCCCTCCTTCGACGGCGATCCCGCCGCCCGTCTTCGACGACCCCCCCGCGCGGGCCACGATCAGTTCGGCCACGATGCTGACCGCGATCTCGGCCGGGGTCTCGGCCCCGATGTCCAACCCGATCGGCGCGTGCACGCGCGCCAGGTCCTCTTCCGTGAAGCCCTCTTCCAGGAGCTTCCGGTAGATGATGTCGCGCTTGCGCCGGCTGCCGATCATCCCGATGTAGCGGGCATTGGTCCGGAGGGCCTGCTCCAGGACGGTCTTGTCGTGCATGTGCCCGCGCGTGACGATCACCAGGTAGGCGGCCTCGTCGATGGGGAGCCTCTCCATCAGGCCCGGGAACTCCATCGCCAGGGTCTCCTGGGCATCCGGGAAGACCCGCGGGTTGGCGAACTCCTCCCGGTCGTCGATGACCACCACCGGAAAATCCACCCGTGCGGCGAACGGCACGATCTGCTGCGAGACGTGCCCCCCGCCGAAGACATAGAGGACGGTGCGGCCTACGACCGGCTCCACGAAAAGGTCCAACAGCGCCCCCGAATCATCGGCCGCCGTGAGAAGCACCGGCTGAGGCTTCGCGAGGATCGCCCCCAGCCGGGGCTCCAGCGCCGCCCCGAGGGCGCGGTCTTCGGCCTCGTAGCCTGTCCGGGTCCCGTCCCCCGCCATGAAAAACTTGGGGGCCTGGTCCGCCGCCCATCTTTCCGGGTTGAGGACGGTTACCAGCAGCCCGCCGCTCCCGCCCCGCTGGAGGGCCTTGACGACCCGGCCGGCAAGCGCCGCATGGGCATCGTCGCGCGGGGAAACCGGCTCCAGAAAAACCGCCACCTCGCCCCCGCAGAGCATGTCCGTCTCCGCGACGTCCACCCCCGTCAGGTCGAACTCGAGGGTTTCGGGCCGTCCGCCTGCGAGGACCTTCGGCGCCTCGGCCATCGCCTGCCCTTCGAGCGCGCCGCCGCCGATGGTCCCGAAGATGGAGCCGTCCTCCATGACCAGGAACTTGGCGCCCAGCCCCCGGGGGGCCGGCCCGGCCTGTCGGATGATGGTGCCCATGACCGCCGAACGCCCCTCGCGGGCGAGTTCCCTAACCTTGCCGTAGATGTTGATCATCCTTCTTCCCGATAAAGACGTTGAATGTTTTCTGTCTGACGGCGCCCACGACCACCCGCTCGATCCCCCCGCCCGACCCTTCCAGGATCGCGCGGCAAAGCGCAAGCGCCTCCGCCTCCGAACCGAGGAGATCGAGCTTGTTCAGGAACACGACCCGTCTCGCCCCCGGCGGGCTGCCCTTGAATAGGCCGGCCCCGGCCAGAAACACCCGCGCGAGCCGTGGCGCCGTGATGATCTCCGACGCCTGCATGCCGGTCAAGGCGGCGAACCGTTCGGCCCGGAAGACCCATTCGTCGCTGAACGGCTTCCCGAGGGCCTCGAGCCCCATCACCGCCACGACGAGCGAAGCCCTGCCGGGGATCACCGGCTCGTGGTCCGCCGGGGCCTTGAGCGGCCGGCCGGCCGCGCCGTCCGCCTCGACGATCAGATAATCCACCTCCGGGCGCCGGATAAGGGCGTCCGCCTCCTCGGGGGCGATCCCGTCCACCTTCCCCGAAGGGAGAAGCCCTTTGCCCAGGAAAACGGCCCCGTGCCGTTCGAGGCCCTGCACGAGGGCGGACTCCCAGCCCTCGCCCCCCGCCGTCACCGATTCCGGAAGCAGCCGGGCCTCCTTCTGCCAGACCTTGGTGGTGGTACTGACCACCACCCGGCCGCCCGACGCCTGCAGTTCCCCGGCAAGGGCCAGCATGAGGCTGGTCTTGCCCCCGCCCCCCACAACGGCCACGAGCTCCTTTTCCCTCAAACCCAGGGCCTCCCGGAGACTGCCCGCCGCCGCGCCTTCCATCCCGTTCCGCCCGCTCATCTCTTTCTCAGCACCCGGCTGTCCCCGACCCTGACGGTCACCTGCGTGCGGTCGAAATATTCGATCAGCGGGATCGTGTATTTGCGGGAGGCGTCCGTCATGTCCTTGAACTGCGGGGTGGTAATCTCGCCGTGCTCCCTGAGGAATTCGATCAGGCGCGCCTCCAGGTCCTCCATGACCTTGCGGTGGAAGAAGAGGTCTTCCTTCACCTTGACGAGCAGCCCTTCCTGGATCATGACGTTGAGCACCTCCTCGGCTGTCTTGCCGGGGAACTGCTCCTTCAGCTCCTTGAAGTAGGGGGGCTGCAGGCCGCCCTTCAGGTACAGCTCCTCGAGGTCCCGGCGCACCTTTTCCTGGTCCTCGGCCAGAGCGACCCGATGCTCGGCCAGCCGGACGACCTCCTTTTCCTGGACCACCCGCCCCTCGGCCGTCAGCTGCGCCATCAGAAACTGGAAGAGCCGCGGCTGCTCGGACCCGACTGTGCGGGAGCGCAGCTCCTCCTTCATGAGGCCGGTCTTCAGAGGAAAGTCCCGATGGTAGCGCTCGAGGGTCTGCAGCAGTTCCTCTCTGGCCCGCTGGTAGAAGTCGGCATGGATGAGCAGCCCGCGCTCCCGGTCATACTGGACGACCCGCTTCTGCGCCTTGAGGGCCTTCAGGCACTCGTCGATCCTCTTCCTGCCCGTGTTGGCCAGAAACGGCAGCTCGCCCTCTTCCACGCCCTTGAAGCGCCCCAGCCGGACGAAGACCTCCGCCACCTCGCTCAGGTCGCCGGTGTGCAGCTTCTTGAGCTCCGCCAGCGGGGCCTCGGAAAAGCGCTTTTTCTTCCCGGGCAGGGCGTTGAGGATCTCTCCGCCGCCGATGGTACGGACCGGCGAGTAGCTGCGCAGGACGTAGTGGTCGCCTTTGAGGACCGCCGTGGGGGCGTCGAGCCGGATTTGGGCGTAGCAGCTCGACCCGGGTTCGAGCAGATCCCGGTCGAGCAGGACCACCGTCGAGATGATTTCGGAGGTCCCGGTGTGAAAGCGGGCCTTGGCGCGGTTCTTGAGCTTTCGGGAGGCGCTCGAGAGCAGGTTCAGCTCGACGTCGACCATGAAGGTCGGCCTGAGGCCGTTGCGCGTCGCGAGCACGTTGCCGCGCTCGATCGAGGCCTTCTCGACCCCCTGCAGGTTCACCGCCGTGCGGAGCCCGGCCCGCACCTCCTCCACTTCCTTGTTGTGGACCTGTATCCCCCTGATCTTCGAATCGATCCCCTGGGGATAGATCGTGACCTCGTCCCCGAGCCGGATGCTCCCGGAGATGGTGGTCCCCGTGATGACCGTCCCGAACCCCTTCATGCTGAAGACCCGGTCGATCGGGAGCCTGAAGAGGTGCCCCATTTCCCGCTCGGGGATCTTCAAAACCTGCTCCTCCAGCACCTTCAAAAGCCTGTCCAGCCCCTCCCCGGTGTGGGAGGACACCTCGACGATCGGCGCATCGGCCAGGAACGTCTCCGATAGATACTCCCGCACATCCTCCCGCACGAGTTCCAGCCACTCCTCGTCCACCATGTCGATCTTGGTCAGGACGACGACCCCGTGCCGGATCTTCAGGAGCTCGCAGATCTCGAGATGCTCACGCGTCTGGGGCATCACCCCCTCGTCCGCCGCGATGACGAGCGCCACCAGGTCGATCCCCGTAGCCCCCGCGACCATGTTCTTGACGAATTTCTCATGTCCGGGGACATCCACGATCCCGATGAGCCTCCCGCCCGGCAGCTCCAGGTGGGCGAACCCGAGTTCGATGGTGATGCCCCGCTCCTTCTCCTCCTTGAGACGGTCCGTGTCGATGCCCGAAAGGGCCTTGATGAGGGAGGTCTTTCCGTGGTCGATGTGGCCGGCGGTGCCGAGAACGATCTGCTTCATGAGGGTGTTTCTCACCTTGAGGGTTTAGACGTGAAAGCTACCTGATACATAGAGACTCTGCCCGCACCTGTCAAGCGGATTGCCCGCCCGCCGCTCGCGGCCCAAATTTTTTGTTGACCTCCCGCACAAATCCTGCTAAAAAAATTGCTTCGAATCACGCCATTCCCCGGTAGCTCAGTCGGTAGAGCGGGTGGCTGTTAACCACTTGGTCGGCAGTTCGAGTCTGTCCCGGGGAGCCAAAATTCAATCCGTCGATTTCGACGGTCATTTGTTAGCACGAAACCCCGTGGGATCATTCCCTCGGGGTTTTGTCGTTTCAGGCGTGTCCACGCCGACTTACGCCAGCCAGAACATTCTCTCCAATTCTCCGTTCCCCTCACAGCTTTCGAGTTTCAACCAAGGACGTTGACGTTCGCGCCCGCCGTTCTCCGATGTGCCCCTCGGATTCTCCGATTCTCCGTTCCTTTTTCGGACGCTGTTAACGCCCGCCTGGTCAACTCGGCCCGACACCCCGAGGGGTCCTCCGGTAGGTATCGACCGAAGCCGGGTGAATATGCCCGGCGGAAGAGAAACACCAGACAGCGGAATCGGCCGTGAGAACGGAGACCGTTGTGGGTGCCGGCGGACCTGCCCTTCGGGGCGGACCAATGGACTCCGCGGTCGAAACCTCGCGGCTGACCCATCCCTCCCCGCGGCATCCACAATGACCCGGCGGTCGCCGCAAGGAGGACACGATGGAATTCAGAGAATCCGCAAAACGCGATCTCGAAGAAACGATTTCAGAGATCGCCTCGATCCTGGAAGAAGGCTACCTTCGCTACCGACGGGGGCGTCGGCTGCCAACATCCAGCCCGGATATGGCCGGCAATGTGGTGCAAACCAAAGAATCCGAGGCGTTTACAGAGAACCTACTTGATTGTTCCGCCGATAGAAGCCTTCATTCATGCAGCGGTTAACGCCGAGAGACGACCGAACCGCCGAGTTTTTTCGGATACTGACCATTAAACCTTTGGAGGTTGCCATGAATGAAACAACGTATCAGCAGGTGCAAGCCCTTTCCCGAATGACTGTCGGGGAACTCCGGGAAAGGTATATCGATGTCTTCGGAGAGGAGACGAGATCCCACCACAAGGATTTTCTTCGTAAGCGTATCGCCTGGCGGTTGCAGGCCCTGGCCGAAGGCAGCCTGTCCGAACGGGCCAGACGGAGGGCCGAGGAGATCGCCAATGACGCGGACCTTAGAATCCGCATGCTGCGGGACCCTATTAAACCGGGATTGATGGAAGTCAGGGAACGGTCGGTGAGCGGGAGGCTGCAACCGCAACGAGATTCCAGGCTGCCGCTTCCGGGAACATTGCTCGTCAGGGAGTTCCGGGGCCGGGACATTGTGGCAAAGGTGCTGGACAAGGGCTTCGAATATGACGGCCGGTGGTTCAAATCCCTGTCCGCTGTCGCCCAGGAGGCCACCGGGAGCAAGTGGAATGGCTTCCTCTTTTTCGGACTGGTGGAGCCCAAGGGACCGCAAGATCAAGACAACGAGCCGGACGGGAGGAACGAATGAGCAGGCAATACGAAAGAAACAGTACCCCCACCCACCAGTCTATGGAGAACCGGCGAGCGACCGTGCGCTGCGCCATCTATACCCGGAAATCCACCGACGAGGGTCTCGACCAGGAATTCAACAGCCTCGACGCCCAGCGGGAATCCGCGGAGGCATATATCGCGAGCCAGCGGCACGAGGGATGGCTGTGCATCGCCGATCGGTATGACGACGGCGGATTTACCGGCGGCAATATGGAGCGGCCCGCCCTCAAAAGACTCTTCGCCGACATTGAGGCCGGTGACATCGATTGCGTGGTCGTCTACAAGGTGGACCGGCTGAGCCGCTCCCTTCTCGACTTCGCCCGCATCATGGAGCTTTTTGACAAGCATGCCGTGAGCTTCGTTTCGGTTACGCAGCAGTTCAACACCACCAGTTCCATGGGGCGGCTCACCCTGAACATCCTTCTGTCCTTCGCCCAGTTCGAGCGGGAAATCATTTCGGAGCGCACCAGGGACAAAATGGCCGCGGCCCGGAAGAAGGGCAAGTGGGTCGGAGGCATGCCGGTCCTCGGCTATGACCTGGATCGCAAGGGAGGACGGCTGGTCGTTAACGAGGAAGAAGCCCGGCAGGTGCGAGCTGTCTATGATCTTTACATGGAGCACAAGGCTTTGATGCCTGTCGTCCAGGAGCTCGAGCGCCGCAAGTGGGGTGTAAAAAAGTGGACCACCCAAAAAGGAGAGGAACGCGGGGGGAATCTTTTTACCAAAAGCAGTCTCTTTCGACTGCTGACCAACATCATCTATACGGGCAACATCAATTACAAGGGCACCGTCTACCCCGGAGAGCATGAGGGGATCGTGGCTCCGGAGCTCTGGCAGCAAGTCCAGGATACCCTTCGGCACAATGGCCGCTCCGGCGGCAAGGAAATCCGAAACAAATACGGCGCGCTGCTGAGGGGGCTGCTTTACTGCGCGCCTTGTGGAACCGCAATGGTGCATTCTTATACCGCCCGCAAGGGCAAGCATTACCGTTACTATGTCTGTCTGACCGCCCAACAGCGGGGATGGGCGTCCTGCCCGACCAAGTCGCTCAATGCTTATGAAATTGAAGACGCAGTGGTGGATTATATGGGTGCATTACGCGTTTCTAGAAAGACGTTTAGCCTTTTCCCTTGTCTTATGATTGTCGAAGAGGTGTTCGAAGGTACCATTGACCAGCGCGCACCGGAGCTTGAGCATGTTGTTGCAGTTTGAGACCAGCCACCATGCCCCGCTTCGTTTGATCCGGACATGGCAGATGAACTTGTTCGCGGATTCGATGCCGCCGCTGCCAATCGCGTAGCCGCCGCGGCGTGCCCCATGGTAATTGAAGCGATTCTTGTTGGTTTCGAGGTAATGGATGGTCTTGCGTATGGACTCTTTTGCGGCGTCGTTGGCGGGCTGCATGCGTTTCATCCCGCCAATGACTGCGCCCACCTCTCCCTTGTGTGAAAGGCGAGCCATCGTGCTCTCCACCCAGAGAAAGGCCCTCTGCGGGTCGTCGGGATACTGCGCGGATGCCAGAGCATGGATATGTTCAGAGCAGTGATAGAAGTCCAGGACCTCGCGGGCGCCGGGGAAGGCCTGCTGCATGGCACTCCAGAGCCACGGCGCCCCGTCGCCCACCAGGCAGGGACGGACCTTTTTCTGCGGGATCCGGGAGGCCGCCACCGAAAGGGCCTCCGTCAGTTCCTCGGCACTTCCAACCTGGTGCCAGCTGGCGATATGCACGATACGATCCTCATCGAGGAGATAAAGCCTGAAACCTTTGGCTTCTTTGTATTCACCCGGGCCCCATTTTTCATCGCGGCCCTCGCCGCGGGGGCGAG
>LR026961.1:1767123-1775539 GCA_900498135.1 uncultured Desulfatiglans sp. | reverse complement strand
CGTGTTTCGTCTGGATGAATTCCTGCAGGATAGCGGCCAGCAACTCCGGTTTAGCCTTGCTGATGGCCTGGGTGATGTCCATCAGGGTCATTTTCTTCTCCGAAACGAGATCTTCGGCCAAGGCATCGACAAAGGCATCAATGGCTTTGTGCATCATCTCACGGTACCTCGCAAGCAGTCTTTGCTGGATCCGGTCCTCCANAGAGGCNAGATCGAGGGCGGCGTTCATCATGGGACGCCTCCTTCGCCAAGATACTGCAATCGCTTGCGGAAATCACGGACAAGCGGGAAAAGGAGCACATCTTTTTTCCTGCCGTGTTCATAAAACCGGTTGTCCTTCTTGGCATAGCCGGCCGTTTCTCCTACCAGGGTCCAGTTGGCAGCCTTGTAGCAGGTTCCGCGAAACCGAGCCTGGTCGACAAAGGTTTCGAGCAGATAGGCCGGATAGCCGTAAAAGGCGTGCCAGTCCCTGCCAATGATCCGAGCCGAAAGACCGAGCAGATGGGATGCCAGATTCTTGCAGCGGACCCAGGGAAGCAGGAGAAAGCGGTTGTTGTTCACCACATGGCGGATGTTTCTGTTTCGGGCCTGAGGGCCCCAACCGATGAAACGGTCCCGGGCGGCAATCCGGAATACACTCGAGCTCCACGACAGACACGCAACCGGCCGGTCGCCGGCCCAGGCGATGTACTTCAGGTGGGATCCGACGATGATTCGGAAGCCTTCGTAATGATACCGATAGACCAGATAGTTCCACAATCCCTCATGGGCTGTCCGCCTGACCATTGCCAGTCTGACGGGGGGCAGGTCTTCGATCGCCTTTTCCAAAGGGCTAGTATCGACTTCCGGCGGTTCAGGCGGCGGAACGTAGTAGCGCCGGTTGGGCGGGTTCGCAAGACCCCTTTTCGACGGCGGCAAGGTGATGAGGTCTTTGCTTTCGAGCTTCCTCAGCAGGATCCTGCATACCTGCCCTTTGAGGTGGCCGTTTTCCTGCCGCCAGTTCCACAGCCGGCAGAGCTCCCTGGAAATGGCCACACGGCCCTGAGTCCATTGTCGGGCGATAACCGATCGGATCTGATTCAGTTCTTTCGATCCGATTTGTCTGCCGCGAATGATGAGATCCGTACCCATGGTCTTGCCTCCTTCCTGACAGGAAGGTAGCAAGCCCAATCTTGGAACGCAAGGGTTTTTTTAGAAACGCGTAATGCTCCCGATTATATTCGAGGCTTGGGCGCGAACCAGGAGGTCATTTCGAAAACGGCTTCCCAAGTTCGGGTTCAGAGTGAAAAGCGTCTGGCGGAACTTGAAACCGAGCGCCGTGCTCACGAGCGGGAACTCAAACGGTTGGACGCCAGGCTCCGCACCCTTGTGGGAGACCTGCCGGCATCGGGCACGGACCAGAGGCTGGCAACGGATCAGATGGCCGACCTCCAGGACCAGATTCGCTCTCTCGAACAAAGGATGACCGTGATCCGCGAGGAAACCATCGCCGTCCAAAGAGAAACACTCGAGGACGAAGACTTGGAAAAAGCCCTCGCAGCCTTCGACCCCATCTGGCAATCGCTTGCCCCGGGCGAACAGGCGCGGGTTATCAAAGCCCTTGTCGAGCGCGTTGCCTACGATGGCCGTGATGGCAAAGTGACCGTGACGTTTCGCTCCCCCAGCATCAAAGCCGTTTGCCTGGGACAGGCAGCCCTTGGAAAGGAAAACCGCATATGAAACCGACCATGAATAACCTTGGACGCGACGGGCGGCTGGAGGTAAGTTTCACGTTTCAGCCGCGCAACAAACGAGGTAACGTGAACCCACAATCGGACAGCCGACGCGGATCAACCGGCAAAGGGAACATCCCGCGGGTTGCCAAGCTTCTGGCTTTGGCAATCCGCTTTGAGAGACTGGTCAAGCGAGGGGATATACAGGACTATGCGGACCTCGCCCGCCTGGGCTACGTAACCCGTGCGCGCATCACCCAGATCATGAATCTGCTCAACCTCGCTCCGGACATTCAGGAGGATATACTCTTCCTTCCGAATACAATGAAGGGCCGAGACCCAATCCTGGAAAAGGACTTACGGCCGGTTGCCGCCGTTCCCCACTGGAACCGGCAGCGAAATATGTGGGCAAAGCTGTTGAGAGAGCGTTTGGTAAAATAGACCAGCCTTCCCGCCTTGTTCTTCCTTGGGCATTCTCTCTCTTTATCACAACACGCAACCTCCTGATCCACAAACATCTTTTATATTGACCTGATGCCTATCAGGCCCTATAATTGCAACTTATAGTCGCTGTATGCCTCACAGCCTCCATACGGCTTCTGTTGTTCGTGCGCAGAATTCAAAGAGAGTTGAGGAAGTATGACCGTAAAATCCAGGGGCCGACGTCCCGAAAACGAAATAACAGAACCACAGCGCAAGACATTAAACGAGATCCGCCTCTTTCTTAATGAGCGAGGATTTCCTCCAACGATTAAAGAACTATCTGCAATTCTTGGCATTTCTCATTCCAGTGCACACGATCAAGTTAGTCAACTTGTACGCAAAGGATATATGAAACGAGAACCCAGAAAAGCTCGTAGTTTGGCAATCACCGAAAAAGCACGGGATTTATAATGATTTAAACTGATTAAGAATTGGTGTCCCATGGGCCACGTAAGGTTAGGTAATCTTCCTCGTACACGCAAATGGCAACAGGTTGTTGCCCTCATTGAGGGTGGAGCCGGTACTGCACAAATTGCGAATGCAACGATTACCGCTGCAGAACAAAATCTTAAACAGGCTGCGGAAGACAAGGGTCTGATCGAGACGATCTGGCTCCTCAGCCAGTTGCCCCTTGCAGCAAGAGGAGATGACTTCGGGAATGCCCTCCAGAGCGTCGGCCTTGATGTATCGGATTCCCCCAGCCTTATGGAGGTTGTGGGTGCTTTTTCCGATGCTATCGACAAAAAGCTGACAAACAATGGAGGCAGGACAGATCTGGGTGAAATGGCACAGATGGCAGCCTCCGAAACGATGACGCAAATCATCGGAAGCCGCACACAAAGTCTATTCGGGACGACATCCGACGATGTTAAAGACGCCTTTTCCAAACTTGCCACCAACAGACAGTTCAGTATATTCGCCAGAGATTTTTTCGCCCGTCTAACAAACAAGTGCCTTGACTATTTTGTCAGCAAAGCGGTTTCTCATCATGTTGGTGAAGGAAGACGCTTCCGCACGCTTGCCCAGCAGGGTGAATTTTCAAAGGCATTAGGAACCCACAGCCGCGAAGCGTCCAAGATAATTGAGGAGTTTTCGGGGGGGTGGTTTTCAAAAACCAACTGGGAAAAAAAGGGCATATCAAGAAATGACGCCGCTGGCTTTACCCATGTGGCGATGAAAAAAATTGTGGCAGAACTCAAGGAAGGAGCGCAGTCAGATGGCTAATGAGCGCTCTATTCTTTGTGGTGATGTCGTCCGTGACGCACTCCCATTCGGTGAGAGAGAGCCTCTTTCTCTGCGTTTGTGGGGAAAAGGTGAGAATGTGTCTTTGCGCATTAGCGACATCCGAAGCCAACTCCTTAAAGACATTCCGTCCCCGTTTCACGATCTGGTCGAGATAGCAACCTATATATACTGCGCGGACCAAGCCATCACGAGAGGTGGCGACGGTGTTGACAATTTCGGAGAGAATTGGCGTCGAAGACTGTTCTTCAGAATCGCCGTCAGAAATCCTGATTTATGGAATTCTTCACCGTTGAAAGACCAATTGATTGAGACCCTCAGTTTTCTCTCTGAGGATGAATATTATTTCGACTTCGTGAAGTTAAGTAAACAGCCGCCTACTCAAACCCATCTGGAGTTCGACGTTGATTCGCCGGAGGAAGTCATTCTGTTTTCTGGCGGGCTCGATTCTTTGGGAGGAGCTGTTGAAGAAGCCGTCACGAATTCACGAAAAATTGTGATGGTCACTCATAAACCGACGCATAAGCTGAATCGACGGCATCGAAAGCTGCTGGAACTTTTATCCTCAGCAGCGGCTCACCCACCCCTGCACATCCCTGTCGCCATCAACAAGGACAAATCTCTCGGGAGAGAATATACTCAACGAAGTCGATCATTTTTGTATGCTGCACTGGGTGCAACTGTTGCGCAGGTGTTTAATCTTCGCAGAATTCGGTTCTACGAAAACGGGGTTATCAGTTTTAATCTTCCCATATCTGCTCAAGTTGTGGGGGCAAGGGCCACGCGAACCACCCATCCTCAAGTCATCAATGGATTCGCCAAGATTTTTTCAACACTGTCCGGGAAGCCTTTCAATGTAGAGAATCGTTTCCTTTGGAAAACAAAAACAGAGGTTATCAGTGACATTGTTAAAGCAGGTTGCGCAAATACCATAAAGTTTGCAACGTCCTGCACCCATACATGGGAAATGACAAAACTCCACACCCATTGTGGGACATGTTCCCAGTGTATTGGCCGCAGGTTTGCGGTACTTGCTGCGGATGCTGGAAAACATGATCCCAATGAAGCCTACGGTGTCGATCTACTCGTTGGTGAACGGGATGAAGGCGAACCGAAAGCAATGTTGGCTGCATATGTGGAAACGGCTAATGAACTCGCGGATATGACCGCCTTGGATTTTTTTGGTCGATATGGTGAAGCCGCTCGTGTTCTTAAACATTTGAATGGCTCTCCCGATGCTACTGCGCTGCAAATTTATGAACTGCATCGACGCCACGCCAAACATATTACCAAAGTCGTCGATGATGCCATAGCGCAGAACCGTAGTGCGATTCGAAAACGGCAATTACCACCAAGTTGTCTTCTGCGATTGGTTTGTGATTCCAGTGGTGTGAAAGCCGGGCAAGAAAACTCAGATCCGGCACCGGTCTGCGAATTGGTGGACAACTATATTTGCATTAAAGGGCAGTGCTGGGCGATTCGCTACGATGGCAACGAAGAAAAAATATACACCCCAGACATTGGTTTCTATCACCTCCAGATCCTTTTGGAGAATCCAGGAGCAACTTTTTCAGCATCAGAAATAGATGTCATGGTGAGGCGGATGACGAAAAATGAACTCTGCGGCTCAGTCTCTGCCGGAGAAACCCCTACTAAAGAGGGAGCAAGTGTACTTGGGCAGTCGGATGCGGGCCCTGTGTTAGATGAACACGCCGTTCGTTCATACCACATCAGGCTGAATGAGATCGACGAAGAACTTGAAGATGCCCGGGCCAATAATGACCTTGGCAGGATTGACGCTTTGGAATCCGAGAAAGGATGGATCGAATCAGAATTGACCAAGGCCAAGGGCCTCGGTGGTGAAATCCGAAAACTCGGTGATGATCGTAACAAGGTCCGGAATCGCGTCGGGAATGCGATTCGCCGCGCCCTGGAAAAAATCAAACAATATGACAGACCACTCTCAGATCACCTTCAAAAACCCATCCTGAATTTAGGCCACACGTTGAGCTATGTCCCTCGTGATGGCTTAATCTGGTCATCAACTCCCAATCAAAATAACTGATTTTTTCAGATGCTACACGGTTTGTAGCATCTGCAATGCCGGATGTAGCGCCTCCCAAGTGTAGGCTTGGTCCGGCGACCAATCAATTCAGGCAACAACGCCCTCAGGGCGCTGAAGCAACCCCCGAGAGAGCCTTTCGCCGGGCCAGCCTCTCGGGGGTTTTTCTTTGCCCAGAGGACCAGACCGGAGGTGTGACATGCCAAATGTCATGACAAAGGCGGCCCTGACTCCTGCCAGGAAACGCCTGGTCGAGCTGATGCAGGAGGTCAACTACGGACGGATCGAGGGACTGCGCGTCCAAAACGGCGAGCCGGTCTTCGATCCCCCGCCCACCGTGCTGCGGCTGTTTCTGTTCGGCAAGGACAACGGGCCGAACGAATCCCGCGGCAACGACGGCTTCGCCCTGAAAAAGAAGGTGGCGGAGCTGTTCGAGGTCTTCGACCGGGAGCGTTCGCTCTCGATCCAGGAACTCATGATCGACAACGGATTGCCCGTCCGCATGACCGTGGCGGATGCGGTCCGGGTCTGATTCAGACCCGGCCATAGAGCACGGTCCATCACCAGACAACAGACTGGCCGCAGAGCGGAGGTCGTTGTGGGTGTCGCCGATACCGGCGTACTCGCAACACCTCCGCTCGCTTCATATAGAGCGGTCGTCCCGGCGCAGGTTGACACCCACACGAGCTCCTCCTCGGCCCCGAGGAGGCTCAAATGGGTTTCGACAAACGCTACNAAGGAATCGACGAGTATGCCGTTCGGATCATCAAGTTCAAGGCGAGACAACTGGTTGGACGGGTGGGTTTCACCGAGTCCGACCGCGAGGACTTGGAGCAGGAAATGATGCTCGACCTGCTCCAACGTCTGTCCAAGTACGACCCCGCCCGCGCCCAGCGCAACACCTTCATCGCCCGCGTGGTGGACCACAAGATCGCCACCATCATCGAGGCGCGGAAGGCGGGTCTGCGGGACTACCGGCTCTGCCGCTGTTCCCTGGATGATCGATTCGAGTACGGCGAGTATGAAGACAGCTTCTGCATCGAGCGCATGGAGATCATCGACCAGGAAGACTACCTCATGCGCACGGGCAAGATTTCACGCCCCCCTTCCGAGTTGCGCGACCTCTCCATCGATGTCCGTCAGGCAATCGAAAAGCTGCCGCCGGAGCTACGCGAACTGTGCCGACGTCTCGACACGGACACGGTAACGGAAATCTCCCGCGACACCGGGATTCCGCGGGGGACGATCTACGAATCCATCAAGAAGCTGCGAGCGATCTTCGAGGACGCCGGACTGAGGGATTACCTCTGATCGTCCGACGGTCCGGGTCCGCCTCCGGTAGGTAATGAGCGGGTCGGATGCACGGAAGGCGTCCGAGAGGCAGCCGAAAGCATCCGGCCCGGGCGCGCCCTCCAACAGACCTTACTGAACGGAATGGAGGCATCAAACATGAACCGAGAACTTTACCGATACAACTTCGACTCCAAGGTCCCGATCCGGGACGTCGAGGAGTCCCTGCTCCTGGCGGTGCTCGCCGCCGAGAGCCTTCACGGCCGCTCGCTCGTGCGGCTGGACGCGTCCTTCTGCCTGGATTCGCACAAGCGCTCCTGCATCGTGGATGCGGCGACCGAAGTCGGCCGCGCCATCGCCCGCATCTTCACCGGNTTTCTCACCCGAGAGTTCGGCGAAGAGGCCTTCAAGGTCGAACGAGTGGGTGGTCCTCCGCCCGTCGGCCCCGAACTCAAAGCCACGGGGGCCGCCTGATGGAAGCGAAAACGACCACCACCTATTCGATGTGGAGCCTGTTCCGCAACTGCCGCAAGGCNTGCGAGTGGCGCTACATCCAGGAACTGGTTCCCCTGGAACGGGACCACAACCTGGCCTTCGGCACGGTGATCCACAAGTGCCTGGAGATCTGGCACAGCAGCAGGGACCTGTGGCCCGTCCTCGATTTCATCGACCGGACCTATCCCAGCCGCGCGCAGGAGGAAGAGCAGAAGCGGGAATGGCATCTGGCCGCGGCGATTATGAAAGGCTACGCGGCCTGCTATGCGAGCGAGGAGTTCGATGTCGTCTCCCTCGAAAAGACCTTCGAGGGGGGCATCGTCAACCCGGCCACCGGCGCTTCATCCNGAAGCTTCGTGCTGGCCGGAAAGGTGGACGGCGTCGTCCGGATCGGCGACGAGCATTTCCTNCTCGAGCACAAGACCGCCTCGCAGGTGGATGCGGACTACCTGGAGCGGCTCTGGACCGACTTCCANATCGTCCTCTACTCCCGCTACGTGGAACAAACGCTCGGCATCCGCATCGCGGGCGTTCTCTACAACATCCTGGTCAAGGCCCGTCTGCAACAGGGACGCGGTGAAACCGAAACCGAGTTCGAGGCGCGGCGGGCCGATCTGATCGCAAAGTCCAAGACCGGCAAGAGCAGCGCCAAACGCAGACTGCCGGAGAGCGACGATGAGTTCCAGGCACGGCTGGCCGCCAAATATACCGAGCCGGGCATGTTCCACCGGGAGATGCTTTACCTCTCCCGAGACCGGTTCGAGACCCTGCAGTCCGAACTCTGGGAATTGACACAGGCCTTTCTCGACGCTCGCCGTCGCGGCGTCTTCTACCAAAACACAGCCTTCTGCTTCCACTACCGCCGGTCCTGCGCCTATTTCCCGCTTTGCCGCGCCGACGGCAGCACCAACGTCATTGAAAACTTTTACCGCAAAGTCCCCCCGCACGAAGAGCTGCGGAACGAGACCTCATTCGAAGAGGCTTCGGCTTTTTGAGGACCCCATAGAAAAGGAGAACCGACATGTTGCCTACGAAGAAAAGTCCCCCCAAGCAGGATCACGCCGATCTCACGGTGCTGGTATACGGCCCGAGCAAGATAGGCAAATCGACCTGGTGTTCCCGGTCCGAAGGC
>LR026961.1:1751546-1766295 GCA_900498135.1 uncultured Desulfatiglans sp. | reverse complement strand
CATGCCGAAGTCGAAGAACGCGAGTTCGAGACCATCCCGGACGGCAAGTACCAGGTGAACGTCGAGCGGGTGGAACTGACCCGGGCCCAGACCTCGGGAAATCCCATGCTCAAGTGGACGCTGCGAATCCTCGCCCCGAAGTTCCGGGGAAGACTCCTGTGGCGCAACAACGTCATGGCCACCCGCGAGAACATCAAGTGGCTCAAGACAGACCTGCACACCTGCGGTTTGAATCTGGACAAGCTCTCCGAGCTTCCGGCCAACCTGGAGAAGCTCATCAACGTCAAGCTCGAGATCACCAAGCGCACGCGCGGCGAGAACGAGAACGTCTACATCAACCGGCGCATCGTGCTCGAAGACGGCGGAGACGAATACGACTCGGCGGCTCGTAACGCCCTGGCCCCGTTCTGACGTGAACCGGGTCACCGTCCGGGTCACCGTCGTCGTCGACACGCGGGAGCAGGAACCCTACGCCTTTGAATCCGGTTGCACGGAGGTCGTCCGCCGCGCCCTCCCCGCCGGGGATTACTCCGTCGAGGGGCATGAGGATTCCGTGGCGGTGGAGCGAAAGACCCTCGAGGATTTCGTCTCCACCGTCATTCGATCCCGAAAGCGGTTCACAAAGGAACTGCGCCGCCTCTCCGAATACGACGCCGCGTGCGTCGTGGTGGAAGCGGACCTCCGGGACATTCTCGGCGGCCGCTACCGCTCCGGAGCGCATCCCAACGCCGTCCTGGGAGCTCTGCTTTCCATCGTCGTCGGCTTCGGCATCCCGGTGTTTTTCTGCTCCGACCGGCAGGCNGCCTGCCGGTTCGTGGAGGAATTTCTACACAGGTATCACCGGAAGGTATCGAGACGATGCGAACAAGATCAAACAACCAATCCGTAACCGTCCGCGGCCGCGTCGAGACGGTCTTTTACGCCGGGCCGCGGTTTTCCGCNGGCCGTCTCACGACGGCCGACGGCGACGAGGTGCAGTTCGCCGGANGGCTCTTCGCCCGTGAGAACGAACCGGTCGTGCTGAACGGCCGCTGGGTGACACACCCGAAGTACGGCCGACAATTCGAGGTTGAGGGTATGGAATACGACCTTGATCTGGACGCCGACGGTCTCGCCAACTACCTGGCCAACCACCCGGAGATGAAAGGCATCGGCCCGATCAAGGCCCGTCTGATCGCCGAACGCTTCGGTCATGATTTCGACCGGATCATCACCGACGATCCCGGACAAATCGCCGAGGCTGCAAGGCTGTCGCCGGATGCCGTACAGAAGCTCCGCGTGGAGTGGCTCAAGACGCGGGAGACCAACAGGGCGATCACCTGGCTGGCGGCTTTCGATCTCACCCATCACCAGGTGACGAGCCTGGTCAAGAAATTCGGCAACGACGCGTTGGGCCTGCTCAAGGCAGACCCCTACATCATCGTGCGCGAGGTCCGCGGCTTCGGGTTCAAACGCGTGGACAAAATTGCCAGGAAGATGGGCACCGCTAAAGACGACCCCGCGCGCATCCGGGCCGGTGTTCTCCACTGCGTGAACGAATCGCTGGATCAAGGCGACTGCTGGATCGAGTTTGAGGAGTTGGTCGACCAAGCCAACGTGCTGCTGGTCATGGACGTCCTCGACAGCCGGGACCGCATCGAGCAGGCGCTTGACCGGCTCATCGACGAGAAAGCCCTGGTCTGCGTCTCCCACGGCGGGAGGTTCATCGTCGCCAAACCTGAAATCCGCGCGATGGAGGAGGACCTGGCAAAGGTCTTCCGGAACGGCGGAGCGCCCAACCCGCATTTTCCCGACCGAGACCGGCTTTCCGACATGGTCGCGGAAACCGCGCCGCAGCTCAACGCGGGTCAGCGGCAGGCCGCTGTCACCGCGCTTTATCATTCGATTTCGCTCATCTCCGGCGGAGCGGGCAGCGGCAAGACCTTCACCGTATCCGCCATCACCGGCGTTTACGAGGAACAGGGACTGTGCGTCATCCTGGCCGCGCCCACGGGCAAGGCCGCCAAGCGTCTCGAACAGGTCGTCGGCCATCCGGCGGGCACGATCCACCGGCTGCTGGGTTTCAACGGCAAAGACTACGCCCGGGGACCGGANGATCCCATCGACGCCGACGTGATCATCGTCGACGAGGTCTCGATGGTGGATGTGCCCCTGGCCTGGCACCTCTTTCAGAGCATCGATCTCGAGCGGACCGCCGTGGTGCTGGTTGGGGACCACAACCAACTGCCTCCCGTCGGACCGGGCAATCTGTTACGGGACCTGGTCCAGTCGCGGATGGTTCCCACGGTGCTCCTCGACCAGGTGGTACGGCAGGCCGGCATTCTGAAGGAAAACAGCATCGCCGTCTTGAACGGCGAGGTCCGCAAGACGAGCGACGCCGAACCATCCGGCCGCCGCGCCTGGTACGTCGTGGATCAGTTCACCGATCAATGGGATGCGCAGCGGTTCGTACTGGACCTCTTCGAAAATGTGCTCGTTGAACGCCTCGGGTTCGACTTGTTGACCGATGTCCAGCTCCTGACCCCGACCCACAAGGGACCGCTGGGNACGCGCGATCTCAACTGCGAGCTTCAACGTCTGGTGCAGCGCAGACTCTGGAATGTCGAAGCGCCCCCGACGACGCCAGGTCGCCGGCCAAAGTTTCTCGTGCATGACAAGGTCATTCAGACCCGGAACAACTACGAGATCGGCGTCATGAACGGCGCGATGGGCGTGATTCTCCACGTCGGCCGCGACGGTTCCCTGAGCGTGGACTTCGACGGCGTCCCGGTGGAGATCGAGGCCGGTTCGCCCAACCTGCAGGACATCCAACTCGCCTATGCCCTGACGATCCACAAGGCCCAGGGCTCCGAGTTTCCATGCGCCGTGGTGGTGGTCCATAAGGCCCACTCCTTCATGCACCATCGGAACCTTCTCTACACCGGCGTTACGCGGGCCAGACAGACGACGGTCCTCGTCGGCGACCGCTGGGGTATCTCGAACTGCGCCAGAAAGCGGAAACAGGACGACCGCCGAACGTTCCTCTCCCTCCTGCTGGATGCAGGTCGCCTTGAGGAATCCCGTGTTCCCGCGACGACCGGTCAGTAGCGAATGGACATTCTTGGAGCGGAGCGCGCATGGCATTCGAACGTCAGGACAACGTGAGGGAGTATTACCGGCGGATCACCGAGGTCGACATCGGTATGGTCGCGCGGGAACTGCTCGGCGCTCACGTCCTGCATGAATCCGACCGCCTGCTCCAATGCGACTGCCCGAACCACAGTAGCCAATCGCACCGGTCCCTCCATGTCATGCTCGACAAGCAGGGNTGGTATTGCTTCGGCTGCGGCGTCGGCGGCGACGTGCTCCAGCTCGTGGAGTTCATCCAGTCGGGCCGGGTGACGCGGGGCCAGTCCGGTTCCATGCCGGAGAGCCATCAGCATGCCCGCGATTTCCTCGCGGACAAGGCTGGGTTGCAGTCTTTGGCCAAGCACGGACTGTCGCCCGAGGAACTGGCGGAAGCGGAGGCGGAGCGCCTGGTCGAACTGCGGGTCCATGAGGTGCTGACGGCCCTGGCGGAACNCTATCACGGGCGGCTCAAGGACAACCACGAGGTCCTCGAATGGCTTCGGTCCAAATACGGCCTGTCCGCGGAGACAGTCGACAGACTCCTCATCGGCTATGCGGACAACGACGGCGACGAGGGAATCGTCCGGAAGTTGACCTGCAAGGAACGCGGTTTCTCCCCGCGGGATTTGGCCGCATCCGGCGCGTTCCGTCCCACCAACCAAGACGGACTCGATCCATTCTTCGACCGGCGCGTCGTGTTTCCCTACTGGAGCCGCGGCCGCGTCGTTTTCATGATCGGACGCAAGACACCGTGGACGCCTGACAAGCCATGGGAACAAGGAAAATACAAGAAGCTCCCGGTCCACGACGAAAACACCCGCAANCACATCGCCCCGTGCATCGACAACAGCCACCTTTACAACGAGGACTGTCTGCTCGCCGACCCGGAACGGTTGATCATCACCGAGGGCGTGACCGACTGCATCTCGCTTATGGAACATGGCTTCCCGGCAGTGTCGCCGGTGACCGTCCGTATCCGCGAGGCGGATTGGGAGCGGCTGCTGCCGCGCCTTCGCAACGTAAAGACGGTCTACGTCTGCCAGGACAACGAGATCTCCCAGGCTGGTTTGAACGGCGCGCTCAAGACNGCAGCGGTCCTTTCCGAGCACCGCATACAGACCCGTCTTGCGCTTCTCCCCCTGGATGAAAGACGCGAGAACGCCCGCCGGGAGTTGCGGGAGCGGTTTGCTCTTGACGCCGCCGTGGGTGCCCGCGAGCTGACCAAGCGTCTTGAAGGTAGGACCACGGAGGAAATCCGTGAGGCCGAGCGCCTGCTCTCCGAAGCCAAAATCGACGTCAACGACTACTTCGTGGCCGGTCACTCCGCCCAAGACTTCGAAGAGTTGCTGTCAAAGGCCGAGACGCCCTTGGAGTTCGGCATCTCTCATCTGCCTACCGACGTCTCGGAGGAGGAGCGCAACCGGCTGCTCGAACCGATCCTGCGCGAAGCCGCATACCTCTCCCCGCTGGAGCAGAACCGCCATCTGAAACTCATTCAGGAGCGGTTCGGCAAGACGGGACTCTCGCTGGCCACGCTGCGCGATCAAGTGCGGGCGGTGCAAAAAGAGCAACGGTCCCAGGCCAGGCAGGAACGGAAGCGGGAAAAGCGATCATCGGATGCATCTCCCGGATCGTGCCGGGCACGGATCGAGGAAGTCCTGCTTGCGACCGAAGAAGAACGCGGCTCGCCCGACTTCACGCTCGCCGCCGAAGCCGCCTACGAATGGTTCGCCGCCCATGGGGCCAGGTTCTTCCGCACACCCCAGGGCGAACCGTTCATGTTCTTCGAGGACACGATCTTGTGGATGGACACGCCCGACCGGGGCCGCAAGCGGCTATACGCATCCCTCATGTACAAGCACACCGGGATGGTACAGACCACCGGCGGCGGCCGCACGTTTTACGAGGTGCTGTCAAACCTGGCGGTGGAGCGCGGACAGGTGCGGGAGCATTTTTCCTGGCTTCACACGGACGTGGCCAGGGAAACGGTCTACTTCAACCTGAACAACACCGACCACGAGATCGCCAAGATCACTCCGGAGGGAGTCGAAATCCTCAAGAACGGCGGCAACGCNGACGGGATCATCCTGGACGGTTCGCGGAAGATGGCACCGATCCGCTTCCTTGCCGACGCCGATCCCGCGGAAGCCGACCGGCTCCTGGTGGAGCTGCTGCTCGACAATCTCACCTGTGCGCCGGGGGATCGGGTGCTGATCCTCTCGTGGCTCTCCTGTTTCCTCCTGATTGATTTCGCCGGCACGAGGCCCATGACCCGGTTCGAGGGTCCCGCGGGCTCGGGCAAGACAACCGCGAGCAAGTTGATTTCGGCGCTGCTCTACGGCGAGCCACAGCAGAAGAAGAGCACCGACGCGGCCAACTATACCGATGGCTCGCAAAACCCGCTCATCGTCCTCGACAACATCGAGGTCAAGCANATGACCGAGGACCTGACGACCTTCATCCTGACCAGCATCACCGGCATCGCCAAGGAAAAGCGCAAAAGCGGCACGGATACCGAAACGGTCATCGAGCGGACCAAGTGCCTGCTCAACACCACCGGCATCGAACCCTTGGGAGGGGAACTCGCGGAAATCCTGTCCCGCTCGTTCATTATCCGGTTCGATATGGACGAGCAGGCGAGCGACTGTTTCCTTGAAGCCAAAATCCTGGCCGCGCTCCGGGAGCACCGCGACTTGATCGTCTCTTCCCTGATGAAGCGCACGAGCCATCTGCTGGCCATGCTCCAAGCCGGCGCTCAGGAAAAGGTGATGCGGCTTTTGCACCGAAGCCTCGGGAACCACAGCAAAAGGCGATGCAACGATTACCTGAGTCTCATGTACCTGATGATGCTCGCCGGGGAACAGCAGGAAGTGATCGACCGGGCGCTGGAAGAACTTCATCCGCAGTTTGTGGGCCGGATCGCCACGCTCAACAACGTCAGCATCGAGACCGCCCGCGAGTCCAATCCCATAGCCACCTGCCTGGCGACGCTCTTCAAGGCCTACCGGCACGCGCTCGAAGCGGACCGGGAGAGCACNGCATTGAACGTCGCCAAGACCAACAAGGCGGCCTTCCTCGAACGCTACCAGATAGATTTTCGGAACGAGACCACCGTCGAGGGTGCTCTGGCCCGCGACCTGTTCGTGGCCGTCAAACGGCTGTCCAAAGATTTCGGGCTGTCCTTCAGCATGAACTCGGTGCAGCAGTTCGCCCAGCGTTTCTCGAACGACTTGGACACCATCCGCCAGGCCGGGTTCGAGATCGNCGTCAACCGGTCGGAGCATTCTGTTCGGCGCACCGCCACCTACGACATCACCTTCCTCGTCTGAGCCTTTTCCCTACCGCCGCCTCCTTGTGCGAAGGGTACACTTCGCAAACCGCGAAGGACCTTCGCACCCGTATACCTCGTCATATCAAGCTGTTGAGCCGACACTGCGAAGGTGCGAAGGGTTTCAGGGGTTCACCCCCCTTACTCAAAAAAAAAATATCGCGTGCCGTGACCCCGTGTCTCCCGACGGACCACCGGTTGTTTTTTCGGTCCGCGCGGGAGTGACATCCTCTACATCCTTCGCACCTTCGCATTCCTTATTCATATCTATCAGCAATATCAATCATCTACAGCACTGCGAAGGCCCCTGCGAAGGTTCGAACCGTATTCATTGACCTTCGCACCTTCGCATCCCGGCGGTACGGACCCCGCTCCGGTAGGTATCCCATGAACGGAAACCACCCGATTGGAGCAGGGAACGTGAGCCTTCTCGAACTCATGATGCAACAGACCACCGGAGGATCGGCCCCTATCGATGCAAGCGGCCTGTCGGTCGATGTCTCCATGCCGGAGACATCGGAACCGGCTGAGCGCAACGATCCGCAGGAAACCATCGATCCCGACGGCACCGCCCTTTTCGCGGCCACGAATCTGGACTCATGGGAAACCGACAAACCTCGACACTTCGCGCGGGACGTGGGGATCGACAGCGTCTGCTACCGCCGTCTGGACCCGGAATACTACGCATGGCTCCGACACAAGATGGCACTGGCCAAGAAAGCGTTGGAATCAGGACGGCTCGATTCCGCCGCCTTCGACGGATTGCGAACCCGCTTCAACGCCATTCATGCCTGGGCCGTCGAACGATTCGGTGAGGCCGAGCTTCTCGCCGCCGTTCGGAGCCTCGACCCCAAGACCTATCCTCCGCCAGCGATTGACCCGGCCGCCCAGAGCTGTCCCGTTTCGGCCGCACCCGTCTCTCCTGTTGCATGTCCTTCCGCGCCTACTGTCGAGCGGTACCTGTACCCTAAGGACGGGGAGTGGCGCTTCACGGAGAAAGTCCCGCAATCGGCCGTCGACAAGGTCGATGCCATCCGCGACCAGGCGCTAACCCTCGGTTGGTCCGAGGCGCGGCTCTATCAGAACCGGGGACGGTTCCGCTTCCCCTGCGGCGAGGACTACGGCCTCGTCTGTTTCGTAGATGCCAACGAACGCATCGGCGAAGTGACCCGGCAATACATCGAGATCATCGGCCCGCCCCCGCGGGAGAACCGCCTTCGTTTCCATAACCCGGATGTGGACCAGCCATGGCTCAAGAGAGCGAATCCGTAAACATGAAACGGCCCTACGCCAACGCCAGGGACGTCCTGCCGCCCGAGGTCCTCGATACCGTCCGGCGGCATTTCACCGGTCTCCTCTGGGTGCCGAGCGATGTGGGCTTCTACGAGGAGCGCCGCAAGCTCGTGCTGGCGCTCAAGGGACAAGGGGTTCCCACCCGCGAGATCGCCCGGCTTTCCGGCGTCACACCGCGCCGGGTGCGCCAGATCGTGGCTCAGGGTCGCGCGGAATCCACTCCGACGCATCGCGATCCGCTCCGGTAGGTATCGAAGGGGTTTTCGCCTGAAGGAGGGCGAAATCCGCTTTCCGCCCCGAACCCCGAGGTGCCGAAACGAAAAACGCGGTGATCATGGCAGACGACAAGGCCCAANACAGGATCGGAAAACACGACGCGGGTCAGCTCAACCGCTGGCACCGCAACGCCGCGCCCGAGCAGGAGGTCCGCAAGACCGCCAAGGCTCGGACCGGCAGCGGCGCNGCTCCGGGCAACCAGAACAGCCTGCGCCACGGCATCTACGCCGACCGCTTCCTCTCTGCCGAGGAGCGTCCTCTCTTCGAGGCCATCATCGGCCAGCTCTACCAGGACTTCGTGTTCAACAAGAGCTCTGACTTCATGCAGGTCGAGCTGGTGGCGGTCTACTTCCTCAAGCTGGGCCGGGCGCAGGAGTCCGGCGACTGGGACGCCGCCGAGCGGCTGGACCGGATGATCCGCTGCCACCTCAAGGACCTCAAGGCCACCAAGATCGCCCGTGAGGGCGAGGCATCCCAGGGACCGGAGACGACGCCGGCCGAGTGGGCCACGGCTCTGCTTGAGAAGCTGGCGGAGTCGCAGAAGAAACCGGCCCGGAAAACGACCGCGAGAGGGAAAACACGGAAATGAGGTCGGATAACACCACCGCCCGCCATGCAGCGACCCGCGAAACACGCGGACTTGCGGCCACCCCCGGCCTGGGAATGTCGGATAAGACGTGTTCTCTGACATTCCCAGAACCTCGGTCGGCGGAAGGTTTCCTCAATCAATGCTTCCGCCCGGCTTCCGAATGCTCCGATGCTGCTCGCATCATTGCCTGCGGATGTGTTCGGGGACGCGACTGTAGGCTGACTGTCTCTTGCCTCTGTCATTGCCTGTCCGATGGCGGGAATGCAAAAGCGGCCCGGGTGGACCGCTTGGCTTCCATGGTCGGCGGCGGATCAAAGGCACTCGAGGGCGTCTTCCAGCGCGCCGTCCACGAGGTGGGTGTAGACCTGGGTGGTCGACAGGTCCCGATGCCCGAGGGCTCGCTGAACCACCAGGATGTCTCCGGTCCGGCTGTAGAGGTGGGTGGCGAAGGTGTGCCGGAGCGCATGCGGACTGAGCTTCTTGTCGATGCCCGCGGCTCGGAGCCAATACTCGAGCCGCCTGGCCACCTGACGTTCGCAGAGCCGCTCTCCGCGGTTGGAGAGGAACAAAGCCCGGCATTCGCCGTCGCCACGGCGTCGGCGCTCGACCAGGTAACTCCGCAGAAGGGAGCGCAGAGTGGACTTTAGAAANTTCACTTGCGGGACGGAGCCCTTGGCGAGCACGCGGAGATGCTTGGCGTCGAGGTCCACGTCCTCGATGTCCAAGTCGACGAGTTCCTGCAGCCGNATGCCGGTCCCGAGGAAGACCTCGATGATGACGCGGTCCCGGATTGCCAGGGAGGATGCCCTGCCGCGAAGTTCCTTGAGCAGACGGCGCTTCTCGGTCTCGGTCAGAAACTTGGGGGGAGTCCGGGGAAGCCTGCGAAGGGTCAACGACCCGGCCGGATTCTCCCGGACGATTTCGTTCCGCTCGGCCCAGGTGAAGAACGACCGGACGGCCGCCTTGAACCGGTGCATGGACGCCGGCGACCGGACGCCGCCTCCGGCCGAGGTCGTCACTTGTGGTGAGGTCAACGCCTCGTCGACCATGGCGTTGGTTACCTCGTCCGGGACGATTCCCGGATGCCTCCGGAGGAGCGCCTCTGACAAGTACGAGAGGTCGCGCAGGTATGCACTGATGGTGTTCTCCGAACGTCCTTCGGCCGCGAGCCTTCTACAGAAGGCTTCCAAGGCTTCGGTGAAACCGGGCCGCGCGCTGGAAGGCTCAGGACTGCTCAGCAGCCGGAGACTCGATGGCGTCGTGTTCGTCATTACGCTCTCCTCCTTTCTTGGCGCTCCGGCCCATGGGCGTGTCCTTGGGCAGGGGCAGCTTGTCGATGCGGCCGGTATCCTTGGCCCAGATCAGAAACATGCGGAGCACCCGCTTGGTCTTTTCAACCGTGGGCGCGGAGCGCTCCCGCCCGTTGGGCAGTTTGAGCAGCGCATCGGACTTAAAGAATTTTCCCACGTGGGGGATAAGAATGGCGGACAGTTTACGCTCCGCACCGAAGAAGGCCTCGATTTGCTCGAAGTCCTTGCCGTAGGTGTAGATCGTCCGCTCCTTCTTCCCCTGGGTCCGCAGATGTTCCAGATAGGCCTGGGCGGCCTGATGCAGGGTCTCGTTCATGACTTGATCTCCTTTTCTTCGTTGAGTTCGTGTTTCCCGGACCGGATGGCCTCGGAGTCGAAAACGCGCATCCGGCCTCTTCCTTCAAATGGCTCAAAGTCTTGTAATTCAAGGCTCCGCGCACATTCACATACAGGCTTCGCGTGCGCCGGAAGTCAAGGCGTTCCATCGGTATTTGCATGAATGTACAAATATTGCGGTGAAAGGCAGGCATTCGTGAAAAAGGAATTTGAACTCATATTGCGGGCGATTGTGGTTGCAATCCTGGCGGCATCGTTGGCCATGTTGTTTAAAATGGTCCCCTGGGGATTTTTTGTGGCGAGGCTGTCTTAATGGCCCGGATATCCGCCGAGGAGCGCAAACTGGCGGAGACCCTGGCGGACCCGGTCCTCTGGGGACAGGGATACCTGCGCAACCGCGACGGTGGGCAACGCATCTACTGGCCGCATCAGGCGGAAGACCTGCTCTGCCCGGACAGGAATATCATTCACCTCGACGGGCGCGACGTGGGCAAGAGCGTCTGCATCACCACCGATGCCCTGCATTTCGCCTTCACCAACCGCGGCTGTCAGGGGCTTGTCGCCGCGCCCCACCAGGGACATCTCGACACGCTGATCGAGGAGATCGAATTCCAGCTCGACGCCAACCCGGACCTCATGGTCAGTGTGGCTCTCACCAAATACGGCAAGCCCAAGATTCACCGCAAACCCTACTTCCGGCTCGAATTCACCAACGGCGCGATCCTCTACTTCCGTCCCGCCGGGGCTTACGGCGACGCTTTTCGCTCGCTGCATGTGGATCGGGTCTGGGTGGACGAAGGGGCGTGGCTCACCGAGCGCGCCTGGAAAGCCCTGCGTCAGTGCCTGAAGTCGGGAGGCAGACTGCGCATCTATTCGACGCCCAACGGGCTGCGCGACACGACCTATTACCGCTTGACCGGCTCGACNCAGTTCCGGGTGTTCCGCTGGCCTTCCTGGCTGCACCCGGCGTGGACCCAGGAGCGCGAGGCCGANNTGCTGGAGTTCTACGGCGGGCGGGACAGCGCGGGCTGGCAGCACGAGGTGGCCGGCGAACACGGCAAGCCTTCCTACGGCGCGTTCAACATTGAGCACTTCAATCTCTGCCGACAAGACGTGGTCGAGTACCAGAAGGTCGTCGTCACCGGCGAGGAACTGCGGGGCTGCGCCACCGAGGAGGAATCCCACGACCGCCTGGAGATGCTGCTCAATCTCATGCCACGGACCGGGGTCTTTTGGATCGGTGGAGACCTGGGCTACACCAACGACCCGACGGAGATCGTCGTGTTCCAGGANATCGAACTGCCCGAGCGCAGGATCGTCAAGTTGGTCCTGCGGGTCCGCATGGAGCACGTGGCCTATCCCCACATCGCCCAGACCGTTGCTCTTCTGGACCGGTATTACACAGCCGCGGGCATCGGTGTGGACAACGGCGGCAACGGGATGGCCGTCGTGCAGGAACTGCTTACCCTGGACAAATACAAGGACCTGGCTCTTCAGGGACGGCTGCGCGGTTACGACTTCGGGGGCATGACCACCCTGGCCGTGCGCGACGGCCATGAGGTCAGGAAGCGGACCAAGGAATTCATGACCAGCCTTATCGCCGGGGCGCTCCAGCGACGTCAGCTCGTGTTCCCCGTCGAGGACCTGGAGATCGAAGACCAGTTCACCACCCACACCTACACGCTGCACGACGGGCGTATCGTCTATTCCAAGGGCAACGACCACGTCATCGACGCCGTGCGCTGCGCCATGTTGGCCCGGGAGCAGTCCACCCTCAACCAGGTGGGCGAGGAGACGGTCTCTCTGGTACCGCTGACGACCGACCCGGTCTTTATCTGAAGTACATGAACGAAGCCCCCGCAGTTCTTCGTGGAGGTATCCGACTTGACGATAATGTGCAAAACCCAGGTTTTCCTCTGGGTTTTCCGTGTCAAGGTCAAGTGTAGCCGACTCCCGCTGCCACTACCGAACAGCCCGCCCACCGACGTTCCTTCCCTGCCTCCGGTAGATAACCCCAGGGGCGGGCTTTCCCCGCCACACGGCGCGAATGTCGCGCCCACAAGGGCAAGAAACCGAGAGGACCCCGGTGGAAACACGAAGCAACCCGACACCCGACAGCCCGGCTTCCGATTCGGGCGCTGAGCCGTCGCAGTTGCAGACGGACGGTCTGGTACTCGTTCCTCTGGCAGCGGCCGCGGCCTTGGACCCGTCCGTGTTCAGCAAGATTAACGCCTCCGAAGCGATCCCGGCCTCCTGGGAGGACCGGGCGCGCAAGGCCTGGGAGTATTACCTCGAAGAGCCGCTGGTGAAAAACTGCGTCAACTCCTGGCGCACCTTCGCCGTGGGTGAAGAAATCAAGATCGCTGGCGATGACGAGAAGGTGAAGTGGGAGGCCGTGGATGTCGCCGACCGCCTGAGCGTCTCCGAGTTCGTCAAGGACATGATTCTCCAACTTCTGGTCAAGGGCGACGCCGTCGGGTTCAAACGCTACGCCAAGGATGGCAAGGACCTGGAGGAACTGGTCTGCGTCAACCCGGTTTCGGTCAAGGTCAAGTACGCCCAGGGACAACTCGTGGAGGTTTTACAGGTCCCCGAGGACAACCCAGGTGCCTCGGATGGGCTGGACCTGCCGGTAGAGCAGGTGCTCCACCTCAAGTGGGACGCGCCGGCCTTCTCGCCACGGGGCAACTCGCTCGTCCTTCCCGCGTTCCAGTCCATCGAACTCCTGCGCGATTACCGCCGGGCCGAGCAGGCCATCGCCAAGCGCTGGGCCACGCCGTTCAGGCTTCTCAAGGTCGGTGGCGCGTTCGGCCAGAAGATGGTCATGCCCGACCAGAAGATGCTCGAACAGGTTCGGGACATGGTCAACAAGATGGACCTCAAGAGCGGCCTGGTCGTCCCCTTCTACGTCACGGTCGAGACCCANGGCACCGAGGGGCAGGTCCTCAACGTCGAGGACAAGGTCAAGGAAGTGAAAGAAGACATCGTCGTGGCGCTTGGCCTCTCGCGGTCGCTGGTGACGGGGGACGGCCCGAACTTCGCCACGGCATCGGTGAGCCTCCAGAAGATGCTGGTGATGATCCGGGAGATCAAGCAGGCCGCCCGGATCATCCTCAACTGGATATTCAACGACTGGCTGGAGCTCAAGGGCTGGGAAGACAAGACGCTCCAGTTCCTGTTCAANGACCTCGATCCCTCGGANGCGGTCGATTTCAAGCGCCTGCTCATCGAGCTCTACGACCGCAAGCTCATCAGCCGTTCGAGCCTGCAACTGAAGATGGACCTCGACCCTGACATCGAGGCCGCCAACCGGGAGACCGAGAAGCGCTCGGTGGACATGCTCGACGAAAAGCAGATCAAGCCCATCGTCGATATGGTGACGGCCGGGATCATGGGCATCGAAACGGCGCAGGAGATGCTCGGCCTCGACCCGGCGAAGAACCCGGCTGGGAGCCGCGCCGAGGCATCGTGGGCCGGACCGTTCGCCCGCGCAAGCATCGCCGCCGTCTGCGACGACTGCGCGCATTTCGACGGCGATCTCAACCACTGCCGGGTCCAACGAAACGAAACCACCTTCGATACCCCGGTCTGCCGTTTCTTCGACCCGAAGACCGCCGCGATGGAACGAGGCTCCGACCGGGAAAAGGACCCGACGTCCCGGCAGCCGGCGTGCCGGGATTGCGCGGGATGATCGGTGCGCTCGCGGCCGAACGTCCGCTCTCCCAAGCCGAGGCCATCCGCCTGGCCACGGAGAAGAGCGTCCGCGCCCGCAATCTCTACACAGAGCAAACGGTCGCCGAGCTGACCGCGATGCTCGCCGCCGCCGAAGAGGAGGTGCGCCGAGCCATCCTCCGCTACAAGAGCCTCGGCTCCCTTCCCGATAACAAACTCGCTGCTCTCGAAGGACTGAGGAAACTCCAGGCCGACATCCAGGAGACCACGAGCCGCCTGCACCGGGAGCAGACGCTGCTTTTCCGGAAGACGGCCAAGACATCCTTCCGCCAGGGCGTCTACCGAGGCATCGACGAATTCGCCGCGGCCCAGCTTCCCTTCTACCGTGACTTGACCCCGGAAGGTATCGACAAACTCGCCACCCGAGTGTTCACCCTGGTGGACACGGATGCCCTCGGTTTCATGACCAATTACAACCTGGTCCTGGCCGGCGACGTCCACCGCGAGCTGGCCGACGGGATCAAACGCGTCGTGATGGGCGGCATCGCCACCGGTAAGGGCGTCGAGGACATCGTNCGCGACCTCGGGCGCGTGGTGAAAGACCCGGAGTCCTTCCGCTACGCCGGTTCCAAGGTGTTCACCAAGGCCCAGTACCGCATGGAGGTGATCGCCCGCACGGAGGTCCTGCGCGCCCATAACCAGGGGCGACTCAAGTTCCACGACCAGGTCGGAGTCCGGAAGCTCGAATGGATGACCATGGAGGACGAGCGGGTCTGCCCGGTCTGCGGGCCGCTGGACGGCAAGGTGTTCGACACGAACCGCTTTCCCCAGCAACCG
>LR026961.1:1743034-1748352 GCA_900498135.1 uncultured Desulfatiglans sp. | reverse complement strand
GGGCAAGGAGGAACGGGTCCGGGAGATACGCGGCTTCTGGGAAAAACGGCTCGGAGTGAAAGATATCACCCGCATGCCGGGCTACGACCCCATGGGTGAATACCAGGCCGCTTTCAAGAATCCCGCCAAGCGCGCCGGATACAGACATCAATACCGCTTCGACATTTCCGACGCGGACATCGAGAAGCAGATGAAGGGATACGGCCTTCACCATCGTTTGACCAACGGCGAAGACGTGGCGTCGTTCATCGACGCGGCGCTGGGAAACAATGGAGCCATGGTGAGCACGGTCGAGAAGCTGCGCGCCGGTGTGCCGGTGGGCGGGATGTCGCCGGAAGCGGACATGGACACCGGCGGCGCGAGCTATTTCTTCACCCGGATCAAGAAGCTCCCGACGGCCGGAGGGTCGTCCGATACAGGGCTCTACTTCAAGAAGCGAATGCTCCGGCGCATGGATGCCATCAGCTATGACCACGATGCCTTCGGACGGGTGAGGGACGAATACGTCTCGAACCACCGGGGGAGCACGCCCGAGGAGTGGAAGCAGTTCGCCCGCCGAGGCAGTAACGAGACGATCTTCAAGTACTCGGTGACCCTGCTGGACAACATCGACGTGATCGTGGTCGGAAGCGAGCGGGAAAAACAACGGCTGCTGGAGGTGTTCCACAACCGCAAAATCATGAAGCTGCCCGACGGCCGCAAGGTCGAGGACATCGTGCTGGTGAGGTGAGCATGAAAGAGTTCATCGAAAAAGAAAAAGCCCGTCTGCAGGCGTTCTTCGAGCTGTTCAACACCAGAGGCTCCTGGATGACGCTGGTGGACAAAGGCCGGGTCTCTGTCCGGGTCGGTATCGTGGACGGCTTCACCGTGACCCGTGTGGACCCGCAATTCGACGCCGGCGGGAATGTGACGCGTGTCGATTTCTGGCTTCTCATCCGGCTCTCCGGATATGACGAGGGCTTCCAGCACGTCCACACCATCAAGGTCGTCTACTGGTCGCAGGACGACGCCTACCTGCTCGATCTGTTCGATGATCGGGACCGCAGGTTTCACATCGAACTCATCTTCCCTGACCAGGAACCCAACNAGGCGGCGGACTGGAAGCGCTGGCGAGACTACAAGACCGGAAACCGGGACCGCTTCGAACGGATCAACGCGGAACTTCTGACCGAGCACACCCGCATTGCGGAGGAATGGGAATGAAGCTCAGGTACATGATCGAATACGCGCTCCGCGACCGTATCCGAGAGCCGCGTTACGAACCCATCGGAGTCTGGGTTCAGGGGCCGGGACCGGGTTTGGACCTGGTGATCGAGTTCCTGCCCGGAAATGCAGACGCCGAGGAAGACGCTCAGTGGGTGGTCAACCGGCTGGTGGAGCAAGGCGTCCGCAGCCTGCCCGATGATTTTCTGGCGTACCATCAGGGCACTCTTTCCCAATATCGGGGCATGCGCGGACCTGTTATCGAATCTGAAGAATTTGTTTCTGCCCAAGCATGTGCCCCCATAATTTTGGGCTTAATTGGACAAAAAATAGGGTCGCACAAAGAAGAATAATAGAAATTTTTGCTTACGATGAAACTAACTTCTTCCTAATAGCCGCTGCTATTTTATGTTGAGCATCGTTCTCGACTTGGCCAGCCAATAAGTAGACACGGTGGGTATCAATAGGTAGGCCGCATGAATGGAGGCCGAGCAAGGCCTTTAGCTCAAGGGACGAGTTGCCTGTCTTTTGTACCATTTCTGCAACCTCCTTATAAAATAAGGCTGCTTCCTCAAACCGCCCTCCATTGGCTAATGAATCTGCTTTGTCTCTCATGATTAATGCAAGTCCTGTCCTGTGACCGATTAGGTTGTAAACCTGTTGGGCCGTTACGACGTCGATTTCTGCGGCTCCACTCATTGTTAAGTTATTTTTGTCATACTTTTGGACACGTTTAAGAAACTTCAAGGCGTTACCTATGCCAGCGGCATAACCAGTGCGATAAGATTCATCCTGGATATGCTTCCATTTCTTTGCAAGAAGTAAATCGGCAACGCGACGAGTACTCAATTTAATTAATAGCCCCTGAATAATACCGAACAAGCGTATGCGATGCTCAATAATTACTGATGAGATGCTCTGATAACTTGGGTCGTTTCGATCATTGATCGAATTAGCCCATGCTTCCATTTTAAAAAGATCAAGTAGGAAACGTAATGCGAGGAAAATGTTTTTAACCTTCCCCCAAAATGGTCGGGCGTTAAGCAGAAGATCAAGATCGAGCTGCATACGCAACGCTTCGTCAACATTGGCGAGGGCGTAGATAGCTTCATGCATATGCCCGCTCAAACGGGCGACATTATGAGCTCGACGTGCCGCAATTTCAGAACGTTTATACTTTGCCAAGTTATGATAACAAGATGATAAAAGATTCCAAGCCTTCGCTTCATATAGTGGTTTTGAATAAGCAACTCTATTGTTTGTATATCCTTCAGCATGTTTTGCTGATAGAATAAATTGTTGAACATTTGCCAATGAGATTGCATGTAGCAGAAGTCTATCGTCACCATCTTTATTCATGAGCACGGGAAGAATCTGTTCGCTAACGACCCCTCGGGCAGCATTTAAGTAGACCTGTAGTGCATTTTCGCGTACTCCAGGTAGAGTTGATGCAGTAATGGTCCTTTTAACAGCACTGCGAAGTCGATTGGCAACGGGACTTTCATCGTCCAGAGAGGCCAGAATTGCGATTGCAAACTCGTCAATGTCTTTTTGTATTCCGATAAATCGTTCTGGATGGGCAAAGATACCGTGGGTGTACGGAAACTCCTTGCAAACCCAGAACGCTGGGAGATTATCGCGAAATGGGAAACTTGTAATAAAAGGGAAAATATCAATGTCGCGGCCACTATATCCTAGTAAGCATGGGCGATATTGACCAAACAAATCCTTTAATCTTGAAATCAATGGCAAATTAACGGTCGATATTTTTTCCAAAGTTGTGCAGATCGACTCTGGTTTGTCGGCAGAGCCGTGCACCTTCCATACTGAAACCTCCGAGCTGTTCATTGAGGCAATCTTCCATTTCGTGGTGGGGGAAGGAACATAGACAACTGGAGAGAGCCCAAGAGCATAGGCGGCGGATTCGAAGAAAGTATCAAAGTTTGTGGTAATTATTGGGGTACTGTTGTGCCAGGAGAGGTAAGTTATAGCAAGGTGACCCAATGTAGGGCCCACATAATTTTTGAATGCTTCAGGTTTGTGCGTATGGATGGTGAGGGTAGTCCAAGGTTGAACAGCAACTGAACCAACGAGTCCCAAAAGGCCCTGATAAAAGACTTCCGGTAATGCGTCGCGAATTGCATCCATTTCGTTTGGTGTGGCTACCTCAGGAGCAAGATTTGACACAATAAGATCAATCATGTGCCAAGCGGAAGGCAAGCATGCTGGTGGAGGAATCGATATACCCGAGCCACAAAAGAAGACTGTCGGCGAGGATTTTGCGTGGTCCACCAGAGGTGCAAGATTATCATTGATTACCGTTTGGTTTTTTTGCATGGAGTCACCCGCCGAGTATATACCAAAAAGTGATTTAAACCATATAAGCTATTCATGAAATTCATAGGATACTTTAACATGATATCAGTTGGTTAGATGAAAATAAACCAATAAAGTCAATCGAACCATAATTCAAATTTTTGTTCGTCCGCATCTCCTGATTCCCCCTCCGACACTTTTCAACGGTCTCCGGTAGGTATCCAAGCGACAGGGNTATCGGCCTGATTTCGGGGTTCGTCCCGGGCACGGGCCGACCGCTCACCGGCATCAACCGGATTTGTCGCGACATGACCGGAGAACCGAATGGAGCTTTTCGCAACNGACCGTGAACGGCTGGCGTTCCTGCTCGAAACGGACGCCGCCCTTGACCTGGACTTCGAGGCGATCGAGGCCCAGGCCGAGGCGGCTGCCGAGGAGCCGTCACCGGAACAGCGGCCCAAATACATCACCAACTACATCGGCTCGAAGCAGAAGCTGGTCGACTGGATATGGAAACACACGCCGGAAGGGGTGGAATCCGCGGCCGACGCTTTCTCGGGTTCGGCGGTCGTGGGCTACATGTACAAGACCAAGGGCCTGCGGGTCCTGGCCAACGACCGGCTGCGCTACTGCCACCACGCGGCCCGGGCGATTATCGAAAACGACAAGGTGCGTCTCTCCGATGAGGAACTGGAGGCGCTGCTCGCGGACAACGCGAAGGCCGGAACCTTCGTCCGGGACAACTTCAAGGGCATTTTCTTCGCCAAGGGCGTCCATGGACTGATCGACACGATCCGGGCCAACGTCGACAAGCTCTCGGGCTTCAAGAAAGACATCGCCCTGTTCGCCCTGGGCAAGACCTGCATGTCCGGCAAGGGCGGCTTCGGGCATTTCTCGTCGTCGACCCGCTACGGCAAGCGCGAGGACACCCCGGAGGAATTCAAGGAACGGCTTCGCAAGAACGTGGCCCGCATTAACGCCCTTGTTTTCGACAACGGCAAGGAGTGCAAGGCATCCCGCAAGGACATCAACGATTTCCTGCCGGAGGCCAAGGCCGACCTGGCCTATTTCGATCCGCCCTACGCCACGGAGTTCTCGACCACCAACTACGAAAAATCCTACCACTTCGTGGAAGGCCTGATGACGTATTGGGAGGGGCTGAGCCTTGTCAAAGACTCGAAGACCAAACACTACGAGACCGACCACAAGACCGTGACCCGCGCCAACGCCGCGGAGTTCTTCGAGTCCTTCCTCGGCAACTCCAAGCACTTCCCGCACTGGCTCATTTCCTACCGGGACCACGCCTATCCGAACGAATCGGAGATGCGGCGGATCATCGCCTCCATGGGACGGGATTCGTCGATGCGCTCCCACGATCACCATTACGCCATCACATCCCGGCACGGCGAGGCGTCCCACGCCAAGGAACGCCTGTTTATCTGCCGCAGAGCCGAGGGCGCGGAGCGATCCGCCAAGGCGTCCGCAGAGGACAGCCCAAGGGCCGAAGCCATCTGGGAGGAAACCGAGAACGAGGTCCGCTACCGCGTCCGTGACCCGGAGGAGTTCGAACCCGACAGCTTCCGCCGCAAGCCCCTGGAGGGCGTCGACGGCGTTGCGATCATCATCGGACGCTTGAAAAAGGAGTTCGTACCCGAGGGCGGCAATCCGCGCTCCATGGTGCTGCAGGCCTACCGGTTCGTCCGCAAGACGGAGAAGAATCCGGACGGCTGGACTATGGAAAAAGCCAAGGAGTGGATCGAAAAGCACGAAGCCGGACGCGTCGTCGATGCCGCCCTGCG
>LR026961.1:1734716-1739359 GCA_900498135.1 uncultured Desulfatiglans sp. | reverse complement strand
AATCTCAAGACCGAAGCCATCGAGCAGAAGACCCGCTTCAAGACGGGCTGGCTCGTCTGGTCGGAACTGGGGCAAGGCATCACCCGCCCGGACATTCTCGCCAAAATCAAAATTCTCGGCTGACGGAGGTGAACCGTGACCGTGAAACTGAAGAACATCCGGCCGGGAGTTTTGATCATCGCCGACGCCAAGCTGCGCCTTGATCCGGGCCAGGCATTCGAAACGGAGTCGATCTCCCCTCAGATGGAGTCGGCATTGTCCGCGGGAAGGCTCGCGCGGATGGATGGCAAGGATGATCACCGGAAACAGGACGAAAGCCCTCCGACCGGTACTCAAGACGAAGACTTCTCAGGGCTCACCGCAGCCGAAGCTATCTCCCGGATCGGCACGGAAGGCGATCCCGACAAGCTCAAAGCCCACCTGGCGGGTGAAAAACGCAGGACGGTGATCGACGCCCTCAAGAAGCGGCTGACGGAGGTGGAAGGTGGCGCTGGCTGATCTCGTCGCCGTTCTCCGGACCGATCTGTCCGATCCACAGGGCGAGTTGTTCACCGACGATGTCCTTTCCCGCTGCATCCTGAAAGGCGTCTATCGTCTGGCGCGCGACCTGGAAACTTCTCTTTCCATCGTGAACGGAGAGGTGGTTCCCGATCCGGAAGGCGAACAGCGCGAGCTGCTGCTCCTGTTGGGCCAGATTCATGCCTGCCAGGTCATGCGGGCTCAGACTGCCAACGCCTTCGCCTTTTCCAGCGGCGACAAGCGGGTGGACAAAACCAAGCAGCCGGAGCACTGGGCCGGGCTCGAGGAAGATCTCAAGGCCGTGTACAAACAGCGGCTGAGNGAAATCAAACCGGGAGCCGCCGCATCCCCCGAGGACTACATCATCACGCCCGGCGGACTCGTGCCGGTCATTTACGATCAAGGAAGCGAGATTGAACTGTGACCCTGCTGAGCGATCCCGAGAAAGCGTCTGCCGTCGGGGACGTAAAGGAACTGATCCTGGCAAGCTCACAGGAAGCCGAATTACTGCGTGCAGTCCCCGGTGAGCGATTGTATGGATCGGACGACGCCTCGTTCACTGAAGTGGAGACCTTTCCGCTCGAGTTCATCGAGACGCCTCCGGAAGATCTCGCCAACAAGATCGACGCCACGGCCTGCGTGCTCCCCGGTCGGGACGTGAGAGCGGAAGACCGGGTGCGCAGCGGCACAGACGTCTTCCGGGTACAGACCGTCGTGGAAGAGCGTCTCTTCGGCGTCGTGACCCACAAGGTGCTGAAACTGGTGCGTCAGCATGGGAGTTAATCGTTTCGGCAATTGGGACAAAGCGAAGGCGAAACTGGCCGCCAATCCCGGGGCCCGGCTCGCTCTGGCGATCCGGCAGGCGACCATCAAGAACGCCCTATTCCTCGTCCGCGAGATCAAGCGCGGCATCCGCTCCCAGGCACCGGGCGGCAAGGCATTCGTCAAGCTGGCCGAGAGCACCATCGCGCGCAAGGGCTCCAGCAAGGCCCTGATCGACACCGGCTTTCTGGTCAATTCCATCACTCAGCGCATCCTCGCCGACCGGGCTTTCGTGGGGTTACTGCGCGGCACGGTCAACAAGGACGGCGACGACCTGGTGAACATCGGCGCGGTAATGGAATACGGAGCCACCATCCAGCACCCCAACGGCGCGGTGATCGTCATCCCGCCGCGACCCTTCCTGCACCCCACCATGGAAAAGTACCGTGAGCAGATCATCGAGAACTACCGCCAAGCCATTCGCTCGGTGATTTGATGGGCGGTCTTTATTCCTTCTTACCGATTCCGCTCTTGATAAGCTTGTTCACCGATGAATGACCGGTCTGTTTGAGCAGGGTGTCCACGTGCATGTCCGAGCGCACCCCGAAATCCCTATCGTACTGTTCTTCCAGCGTGCCCACGTGCTTGTCGTCGCGGGTGTCTCTGAGACGGCCATTCGTTTGATTTCGCGATCTGTTACCGCGCATTGAAGGATCATCTTTTGCCATTGGATATATACCTCTTCTTGGGTTATTGGTGCGATCATTGTCGCACTATATCGTCACCAGGTTTGGGTGACGGAATTCCCTTAGTGCTCAAATGCCCGGATCATCATGTCCGGGACCTGTGACCCTCCTGCCGCCGAATGAGGTCCGCAAAACGCGAGACGATCTTCTCGGTGATGTGCTTGGGATTCGACCGCCTAATGGTTTGAGCAAAAACCTCCGCCTCTTTGCCGGTGATTCCGCCGACCTTGTGCAGTTCGGCCACAAGCTCAAGCCCCCACAGCAACGAGACCCCTTCCTGTTTGCACAACTTCCGTAAATTCTTGTCGTTGGTCACGCAGGTGAAACCATGCCGTTTGGCCGTCAGCAGGCACAGCCAGTCCTCGAACGATAACGGTCCGGATCGGCCGCCGGCGGCATACGCATCTTCGATTTCCGGCTCGATGATAATCAGTCCGAGGGCTACCAGCTCGTTTTCATCATCGATTTCGTTAACCTCGTCCACGACCGGGCTGGTCACGTGCAGCGGACCGATATGTTTCACCACGAGTTCCAGCACGGCCCGCTCCGCCTTGATGAAATCGATCAGCACGCATGCATCCATGATCATCAACTTGCGGGGAGCCGGGCGGCGCGTCACAGAATGACCTCCCAATTCTGGAGCAGGTCCTGCATCTCCTCAATGCCGATCCGAAGCATCTCCGCGCCGCGGCTGAGCGATATTTTGTCTTTTTCCACCGCTTCCCTGGTCAGGCGTTTGAATCGGTCTTCGTAGAAATCGAACCTTTGCATCCCGAACGGCTCCGCCGGATCGATGCCCATCGGTTCTTCCTTGAAGGGAAGCTTCCGGTTGAAGTGTTGCTGATAGGCCATGTTGAACTTCATCCAGATGGACTTGTCCACGGCCCCTTCCTCCAGGAGACGCGAGAGAACGGTTTTATAACTGACCCGGAAAATGCGCTTGACCTTGAAGACCCTGTCGATGAAGTGCAATCCGGCCGCTTCATTCCATTCCTTGCGGAACCCCTCGTTCGGCATCAGAAAATGCCCGGCGAAACGGTCGGCTTCCTGTTCCTCCTCCTTGCTCTCATCGACCTTGGCGACGTCGAAGGCGTCGGGATGCAACATGAGGTGACCGAGTTCATGGGCAGCGCTGAAAATGCGCCTTTCCACCGAAATCCGCTCCCATACGTTCACCACCACCGCCGGCCCGCCGTCCTCCTCGCCCACAGAGAGGCCGAAAAAACTATCGGAAGCCATGGGAACCGGGAAAACCTTCACGCCCGCTTGTTCGAGCAGGCCGCAGATGTCGTGGATGGGTTCGGTGACCTTCAGCCCCAGCTTTTTCCGGCAGAGTCCGGCCGCCTCGGCAAGGCGGCTTCTGGAGCATTGTCTCCGGACAACGCCAAGGCTGAACTGCATCTTTTTTTTCAGACTCTCCTCGAGGAAATTGAAATCATCGAGCCACCTCGCCACCTCGGCCAGGACATTCTCGCGATTCTGCATCCGCTTCGCCGAACGGAACCGGACGGTGCGCAATTCCCGAACCGGCTGGAAAAGTTCCTGAAGCTTCACATCGAGGGCCTTGGCGATTGCCTGCATGGTCCTCATCCGCGGCTCGCTCTTTGCGAGTTCGAGACTCTTTATCGCCGGCAAGGAGAGACCCGCGTCGTCCGCCAGGGCGCTTTGGCTCAAGCGCTTCGCAGTCCTCAACCGCCTCACATTTTGGGCGAGTATCTGCAAATTCATGGTCGCCTCCTTTCTGTGTTTTTCTAAAATATACCACTCATCAAATTTTTGTCAAGTGGTATTTTTATACGGAAAAGGGGCTCCGACACTTCCCGGCCGCCTCCGGTAGGTATCCAGCGGAAACATTCGCTTGAACCGGAGGAACCTGACTTGGAAACCGTTCGCACAGTCGTCGAAAACCTGATCCGCCTGGTCAAGGCGGAGATCGACCCGGACGCGCTGCTCGTCGCCGCGGACGACGTCTTCGAGGTGCCCAACGTCCCGAGCTTGATTCTGCAAGGACCGACGCTGGCTGAAAACGGAGACCGACGCACCATGGCCCGTATGCAGGAAAAGGACATCCCGAACCTCGTTTATGAGGAGTGCCGGTATCCCCGGCTCTACCACCTCGACTTCGACGTCATCGTCACCGCCGGCCACGAAGGTGAACTGCTGGACCTCCAGGAAAGAGTAGCCCGTTTCTATCAGCTCCACCCGATCCTGGCCGTGGAAGACCGAGGTTTCCTCAACCTGACGGAGATCGTTCCCTTGGGCGGATTGCGACGGGTGAACCTGTCCAACCTGCGCCAGAGCAGCGGCCGCTGCCGGATCGAGGACTGTCCGGTTTACGACGGCCTCGTCGAAACGGGCCCGCTCATCAAAGACCGGCGGTTCGAGTTCCGGGACGGCGTCGAGGAGGATCGGCTCCATACCCCATGAAACAAGGAGGAACTACAGTGATCGAGATCAAAAATCTTCTGTTCCAACCGCTCACGTTCCACCTCGCGGGAGGCGGCCGGGGGCTTCATCTGAACCCCCGCGAGCGCAGAACGCTGGGTGAGGACGACATTTCCGCCGAGATCGATGCCGCGGCAAAGCGGGGCTTCGTGTCGCTGACGCCGGTGACGC
>LR026961.1:1654516-1732799 GCA_900498135.1 uncultured Desulfatiglans sp. | reverse complement strand
ATCAAGGACAAGGGCGGGCTCTACGACTTCGCCGTCCAGTGCGACGAGGAGACCAACACCCCGGCCGTGATCGACCGCAACGAACTTGTGGCGCGCGTCTTCGTCAAGCCGACCAAGACGGCGGAATTCATCGAGCTCAACTTCGTGCTCACCGCCACGGGGGCCGATTTCAAAGAGATATTCAAGACCGGGTAAGGAGGTAAGCCATGCGCAGCGGCAACATGCCCAAGAGTTTGTATCAGAACTGGCAATTCGCCGTCGAGGTGAACGGCTTCGACGTAGCGCTCTTCAAGAAAGGCCAGGAACCCAAGACCGAGTTCGAGGAGGTNGCCTTCGCGCCCGCCGGTTCCATGTTCGACCAGAAGGTGGCCGGNCGGGTCAAGTTCGAGGACATCACCCTCGAGAAGGGGATTCTCCAGGACGGTTCCGACGAGGCCGCCAGGGAGTGGATCAAGAAACAGGTGGACGTCAACGCCGTGGTCGGCGGCCTGCCNAACGACTACATGCGCGACATCGACCTCGTCCGCTACGACCGAACCGGCAACGAAACGCGACGATGGACCCTGCACGGCGCGTGGATCAAGGTCNTGGAGTACGACGAACTCGAGGGCGCGAACACAGACAACACCATCGAGAAGCTCAGCATTTGCTTCCAGTATTGGACCTGATCCGAGGAGGTAGATCATGCACACCTTTGAATTGCCGAGCGGNCTCGAGATCGAGCTTCGGGAGATGACCGGGGCCGAGGAGGAATTGCTCACCAACCAGCGTCTCATCCGCACCGGCGACGCTGTGAACCAGGCGCTCAAGAACTGCATCGTGCGGCTGGGGGACAATGACGAACCGACGGTGAAGGATGTGCTCGACCTCCTCTCCGGAGACCGGTTGTTTGTTCTTGTCCGGCTGCGTCAGATCTCCCTCGGCGACGAGGTCGAGCTGGAACTGACCTGCCCGAACACCGCCTGCCGAGCGGCGAACGCCGTCACGGTCAAGAGCGGCGAACGCCGTCACGGTCAACCTCGAGGAGCTGGAGGTCACGCCTTACGGAGAGGAACGGGAGTTCGCGTTCACGCTGCCCGGTTCCGGGGGCAAGGTTCGGTTCGGTTATTTGGACGGCCACAAGGAGAAACGCCTGGCTGCACTCAAAGAACCTTCCATCTCCTCGGCCATGTTGATCCGAATCATCGACGTGGACGGAGCATCGCCGAGCAAAAAGCTCATGAACGACATGTCGATGCGTGACCGCAGCGCCCTCCGGCAGGAAATGCTGAGGGTGGACGCGGGAATCGACACCACCGTGGAGACCGACTGTGACTCTTGCGGCATGCGCATCCGCACCCGCTTGGAGGCGGAGCCGGGTTTTTTATTCCCCGGAGTTCGCTTGTAAGGGACGCGTTTTTCCTCGCCTACGGCGGGCTCCACTGGGGTTTCTCGGAAACACGGGCGCTGCCGCTCTCGGCCCGCCGCGAATTCGTGGAGGCACTGGAGCGGCAGCTTGCTTTTGAGCGTGAAGAAATGGAGCGCAGGCGTACATGAACGGAGATCTCGGACTCGGCATCATCGTTTCGATGAAGGACGCGTTCTCGCANAACGCGGGCCGGGTCCAGTCGTCCATGCAGTCGCTGGACGCGACGGTGGCCGCCTCCAGCGAGCGCATGACGCGCAATCTCGACCGCATCCAGAAGGGCACGATGATGATCGGCGCGGGGCTGGCGCTCATGGCCGTGCCTGTCGGACTCGTGGCCTCCACCGCCGCGACCCAGAAGGCCCTGGGCGAAATGGCGTCGCTCGGAATCAAGGACCTTCGCGCNCTCGAGGACGCCTCCGAGAGCTTCACCAACACCTGGGCCGGTTACAGCAAGGCCGAGTTCATCGGCGCGGCCTATGACGTCAAGTCGGCGTTGTCGAGCCTCTCCGACGAAGCCGTGGGCACCTTCTCCGCCATGGCCGCGCTTACCGCCAAGGCCACCAAGGCCAGCATCCAGGAGATGGTCGGCACCTTCACCACCGGATACGGCATCTTCAAGCCGATCATGGCGGATATGACCGACATGGAATGGGCCAAGGCTTTCTCCGGGGCCATGGCTCAGACCGTAGCGTCCTTCAAGACCACCGGGGCGCAGATGGCGGAAGCCGTCAAGAACATCGGCGCGGTCGCCGCCGCTTCCAACATCCCGCTTCAGGAGCAACTGGCTATTCTCGGGCAATTGCAGACCACCATGCCCGGTTCGGAAGCCGGAACACTTTACAAGGCGTTCATCATGAAGGCGGCCGAGGCCGGTGAGCAGTTGGGATTGTCCTTCGTGGATTCCACAGGAAGGCTCAAAGGGGTCATCCCCATTCTCCAGGAGATCAAGTCGCGCTTTCCGGACCTTACCCAGGCTGCCGCGCAGGTCCAGATCAAGAAGGCCTTCGGCTCCGATGAGGCGGTGAAGTTTCTGCTCCAAATGTCCCAGGGAATGGAATCTCTGGAGGGCAACATCCGCACCATCGAGCAGGCGATGAAAAGCGGCACCGCCGTCACCGAGGAAATGGCGCGGGCCATGAACATGGACATCGGGAGTCAGTTTCAGCTTTTGCGCCAGCAGGTCGGAAACCTCGCTGAAATTCTCGGTCGCACGCTTCTGCCGGTGGTCACCCCGATCATCCAGGGAATATCGAAGGCCGTCCTGTTTTTTCAGAAGCTCGCACGTTCGATGCCGGGCTTGACCAGGGTCCTTCTGACCTTGTCCATGGCCCTGGGTGCCGTGCTGGTCGTCGTCGGNGGAGTGATCGCCGCGGCCGGGACCATCGGTTTGATGCTTCCCGCCATCAAGGCGGGGCTTGCCGCCATGGGCGCGGCAATCGCCGGTGTAGGTAGCGCGTTCGCCGCATATTTCCTTCCGGTGATAGCGATCATCGGCGGTGTGGTACTCGCCGTCTATCTCCTCAAACGAGCCTGGGAGACCAACTTCGCCGGCATCAGGGACACCATCCTCGGCGCGTGGGAAAAAGTGCAACTCGTATTCCAGGGAATCCGGGCGCTCGTTACATCGTTTTCCGGCGGAGCCGGGACCATGTCGGCCGACCTGGCCCNGAAGCTCGAACAGGCCGGACTGATGGGACTGGTGGTCACGGTTTTTCGCATCTACTACCGGGTGCGCCAGTTTTTGACCGGCTTGTGGCAGGCATTCTCCGATGCGTTCGGAAAGATCAGAGCGATTCTCGAACCCGCGGTTCGGGCGCTCATGCAGGCTTACGGCACGCTGTATAAGGCGATCTTCTCGGTCCTTGAAATCTTCGGNTTGGCGGCATCTTCCGCCGACGCCTCCTCCTACCGGAGTCTCGGAGAGACCCTCGGCACGGTTCTCGGTGTGATCGCCAAGGTCGGCGCGTATCTCCTCAAATTCGTCATCTACAACCTGGCGGCCGTCATCACGGTGGTGGCTTGGGTGGTGCGCGCGGTCGTCTGGCTCGGCAAGACCATCGTCACCGCNTTCATCGAGGCGGGGAAGTTCATCTACAAGTTCTTTCTGCCGGTCCGGCTTTTGGTCGAGGCGCTCCGCATGGCGGCCCGGGTCGTCTATGCAGTCTGGCAAGTCCTCACCGGTGACCTCTCCGTGCTCGACGGGCTCAAAGCCGTCGGCGGCGCGGTCTTCGATTTTCTGGCCACGCCGTTCCGCTGGGCCCGGGACGTGATCGTCGGTGTCTGGGATTTCATCAAGGGACTCTTCTCCGCCGTCGGAAGTTTCTTCGTTTCCGCGGCATCGGCTTTGGCGGCCGCTTTTATGGACCTACCGCTGGTCAAGACGTTGGCCGAGATCTTCGGCGCGGTCCGGGGATTTCTTTCCGGCGACACGACTTTCTTCGAGGCGGGCAAGGCGATTCTCGTGGCCGTCGGCAAAGGCATCTGGTCGGCGGTCACCTATCCGTTCGAAATGCTCAAGAAGGCTCTCGGTTGGCTCCGCAGACTGCTGCCTTTTTCAGACGCGCAGACCGGACTGCTGCCTTTTTCAGACGCGCAGACCGGTCCCTTGTCGGACCTCACGGGCTCCGGAGCGGCCATCCTTAAGACACTGGCCAAGGGAATGCTCGGAGTCCTCTCCCTGCCGAGCAAGGTGCTGGGTCTGGCGCTGCAAGGGGTGCTGGACGCGGTCCGCTGGGTAGGCAACGGCTTGAAAAGCCTGGGAAGCGGCATTCTCTCCGCGATCACCTGGCCGTTCAGGACGGGGGCGGAAGCCACATCCGCCGTCTGGCGTAGTGTCAGTACTGCGGCATCGAGCGCTTGGAACGGGCTCATAACGCTCGGGCGTGGAGCTGCGGGCGTATTGTCCGCGCCCTTCGGTTGGATGCAGTCCGCAGCAGGGACCGCATGGAACGGCATCGTGAGCGCCGCAATCGGATTCTGGGGGAGCATCGGGCGCATCGGGCGCACGGCTTGGTCGCTCGTCAGCACGCCCTTTTCGTGGATCGCAGGTACCGCGGGAGCGGCCTGGGACCGGGTTCAAACCTCNGCCGGCGCGGCCTGGGATGGAATCGCCAACCTTCTGCAGGGTGGATGGAACCGGATCGGTTCACTGTTTCAGTCGTCCTGGTCGCTGCTTTCCGCGCCCTTCGACTGGATCGCCGGAAGTGCTGCCTCCGCCTGGAGCCGGATCACCGGCACGGCGTCGACGGCATGGGACAGCCTCAAGACCATGGCGCAGAGCGCTTGGGAGTGGATCAAGGCCCCTTTCGAGGGGCTGGCATCGGTCGCATCGTCCGCATGGGAACAAGTTAAGACCGCCGCATCGAACGCCTTCGGCTCATTGGCATCCAGCGTATCCGCACTGGCGGGCTCGGCGTTCGAGAGCGGCAGGGCGTTCATGACCGCAGTGGGTGACGGCATCAAGTCAGCCGTGAGCGCGCCGTATCAGGCGGCGAAGTCGGCCCTTTCGTTCGTGCGGAATCTGCTGCCCTTTTCCGATGCCAAGGAAGGCCCGCTCGCTGACTTGACCCGAAGCGGCGCTGCGCTGATTCAAACCCTGGCCGGAGGCATCACCAAGGCGGCGTCCGCGCCCGCCGAGGCCATGACCCGCGCATTCGGGTTCATGACCGGGCTGACCGGAAAGATCGCCGCTCCGGCAATGTTGGCGGGAACTCTGGCGCTCACCCCGGTCATGGCAGGAGAGACTCCACCGGTCGCCTCCGATATGGAAAGCACCATATCGACCGCGCAGATGCAGCAACCGGCCGCTTCTCTTCCCAGCGGCCAAGCCCGTCTTCTCGGCGAAACCAAAGGAGCACTCGGTACGGAGTCCAGGATGCCGGCCGCACCTCCGGGAGAGACGCTTGGTCCGGCGCTCGATTCCTTGCTGGCGAAATTGGATCAGCTCGGCGAGCGGCCCATCGAGGTGTCGGTGACCACGATTCTCGACGGACGGCAGGTGGCCCGTTCCGTGTACCGGGACCTGCGCGAGCGCAAGATCAAAAACTACGAGACGCTGTGAGGAACGCATGAAACGAGTATTCATTTGCAGCCGGTACGCNGGGGACGTTCCCCGGAACACGGCGACCGCCGAACGGCTCTGCCGAAAGGCGGTTGCGCGCGGTTGCGCGCCCTTCGCGCCGCACCTTCTATACACACGCTTCCTGGATGACGAAAAGGCGTCCGAACGCGAGGCAGGTATCGCCTGCGGCCTGACGTTCATGGAAATCTGCGACGAGGTCTGGGTATTCACCGGCGACGGTCTTTCCGACGGCATGCGCCGGGAAGTCGATCATGCCAGGCGTCTGGGCAAGCCCGTGGTCGAACTGGAGGTGCTGTAGCCGTGGCTTGGGACCAGAAAGAGATCACCGCGTACTTGGTGGACGTGGATACGGGCGACTACCTCGATTTCCAGTACAACCCGAACGACATCGTCGACGAGAAGAGCACGGCCTATGCGGCCATCAAGATTCCGGGCATGAGCCATCCCCGCTANCAGTACAACCCGAACGACATCGTCGACGAGAAGAGCACGGCCTATGCGGCCATCAAGATTCCGGGCATGAGCCATCCCCGCTACCAGTACGTGGCNGGCGAGCCGCGCAAGATCGGCTTCAAGCTGGTCTTCTTCAAAGGGTCCGTGAAGGAGTCGGTGGACTGGCTGCGCTCTCTGCTCTATCCCGAACACGCCGGAACCATGCTCNAGAACGCCCCGCACCGGGTGATCTTCATGTTCGGAAACCTCTATCCGGGCGTGCTTTGCGTCGTCCGCCAGGTGAAGGCCCGGTTCTTCCACATGTTCGACCGGGACAACCTGCTGCCTCAGCATGCGGAGGTGGACGTGTTGCTCGAGGAGTACATCGACCAGTCCGTGGACTATTCGGAGGTGCGCGGATGATCGGACGNCGATCCAGATACGCGGCATCCATTCTCTACACGTCGGGAGAAGGGGATTTCCTGGGCACGCGTCTTCCGACAGCAGGCAAGCCACGCCACGACGACCGGTTTCACACGGTGATCGAGGGGGACCGGGTCGATTTGCTCGCCCATCGCTATCTGGGACAGGCCGATCTCTGGTGGATCATCTGCGACTACAACGACCTTTTCTTCCCTCTGGAACTGACGCCGGGAACCATCCTACGCATCCCCTCGGCGGAACACGTCAGCATGCGGCTTCTGGACTGAGCCCCCGGACGCATCCATCCATCCCGACACCTCGCGCCGCGCGCCGGTAAGTATCCGGTGGAGTCCGCCCTTCAGGCGGTCCCACTGGAGACCGGTGCATGGATATCGACACCTTCAAACCGACCTTTCTGATCCAGATCGAGGGGCAGACCCTCTCGGCGGATATCACGCAAGAGATCACTTCGTTCGTCTTCGAGGACAACGAGGAGGAACTCGACGTCCTGGAGCTGGCGGTCACCGACCGGAACCTCCAGTTCGTCGACGATCCCCTGTTCCAGGAAGGCAACGAGATCGTCGCCCGTTTCGGATATGTGGGCAATCTCTCGCCGCGAAAGAAAGCCGTCATCAAGGACATCGATTACGACTTCCCGGAGGACGGTGACCCGACCATTCGCATCAAGGCCTACGACAAAGGTTTCAAGCTGGCCGGGAAGGAGAACCAGAAGGTCTGGCAGAAGCCCGCGCCCGGCATCCTTTATTCCGAGATCGCCGAGGAGATTGCAGGGGCCAACGGCCTCAGTCCGGTGGTTACGCCCACGAAAGCCCGCCATCTGCGCGTAACGCAGAGTAACGTTTCCGACGCCCAGTTTCTCAAGGAACTAGCCGGAAAGGCGCGGGACAAGGACGGCGACGGCGTCACCGGATACGTTTTCTACATCCAGGACGACGAGCTGCATTTCCATCCCCGCTATCTGGACAAGAGGCCCGCCGCGATCCTCGAGTACTTCACCGACCGCAAAGGCGTTCTACGTTCATTCCGCCCCTCGACGCAATCGCAGGGGGCCAAGGGAGCGGGCGTCGAGACCAAGGCCGTGGGCGTGGACCCGCGCAAGAAGGAGCCGGTCGAGCACAAGGCTAACAACGATACCACCCCGGAGCGGACCTCACTGGGGAAACGGACCTATCTGGTGGATGGAAACACCGGCGAAGGGGCTTACAAGGAGCAGGAGTCCGGGCAGGTGGTCCCCACCTTTGACCGTTCCGAGGGCTTTCACGAGGAGCCCCGACAGGAACCGGCACAGGACCTCTCAGAGGGGAAATTCCGCGAGGCGGAACTCCGTCAGGTGGAAGCCGACGCGGTGACCATCGGTATCCCCGCGCTGCGCGCCAAGCAGAACGTGGAGGTCAAGGGCGTGGGCCGCAAATTCTCCGGCGTCTACTACTGCCATTCGGTCCGCCACGCTTTCGGCGAGGGCGGATATCACTGCGAACTGAAACTCAAGAAAAACGCCCTGGGCAAAGGGGCCGGCGACAAGTCGGACGAGGCCAAGGGCAAGCAGAACGACCAGGAAGCGCCGCCCACGCCGAAGGAAGAGCCGCCGCCGATGGTGACCATCGACGCGGACAGCGGGCGGAGGCTGTAAGGAGGAAAGTCACATGGGAGATCTGAGCCGGAATTTCTCCAGAAGCGAGTTCGCCTGCCGGTGCTGCGGCAAGGCCGGCATCGATCCACGCCTGGTGGATGCCCTCCAGGAGTTGCGCGATCTCGCAAACGCTCCAATCCGCGTCACCAGCGGCTACCGCTGCCCCGATCACAACCAGGCGGTGGGCGGTGCAAAACAGAGCCGGCATCTGCTCGGACACGCCGCGGACATCGTAATCAAGGGATTGTCAGTCGCTGCGATGTACGAACTCGCCGAGAAGGTGGCCGCCTTCCGTAACGGCGGAATCGGCGTCTACCCGGAGCAAGGATTTGTCCACGTGGACATTCGCGAGGGGCGGACCCGATGGGGACACCTCGACGGCAAATACGTTTCGTTCGAAGAAGCCATGAAAACCAACGGAGGTGAACGCAATGCAACAGCTTGAACAGATTCTGACTTTCGTCCTGGACCACAAGGAACTCATCGCGACCTTGTTTGCGACGCTCGTTACCGTCATCAANCTCACGGCCTGGGGCCGGGCCAAGGCCTCGGCACTTGACGCGGTGATCGGCGTCATCGAGCGGCTCGGAGCGAAAGAGGTCAAAACCGGCATCGCCGGTCAGGAACTCAAGCTCGAAACCGCGGCGCAGGACGCCCTTCGTCATGCCGTGGCCAAGGCCGATCCGAAGAAGACGCCGGACGGAACTGTCACCCGCATCGTGCGCGAGGTGCTTCGGGGCTTCCTGCCGCTGAAGTGATCCGGAGGGGGACGAATCGTGATCGAGACACAGGACCGCCAGCACGAGGAACGCTACAAGAACCGTTGGTACGGAAAGTACCGTGCCTTCTTGCGGGACAACAACGATCCGGAGCGGCTCGGCCGCTGCCGACTCGAAATCCCGGCCGTGCTCGGCACCGGCAAGGAGAACTGGTCGGAATGGGCGTGGCCCTGCTTTGCCTACGGAGGCAACGAGGACATCGGCGTGTTTCTCATCCCCGAGGAAGGGGCTTCCGTCTGGGCCGAATTCGAGGGCGGCAACGTCCAATACCCGATCTGGTCCGGCGTGTGGCTGGCCAAGACCAACCCCGGCGAACAACCGGAGGAATCCAAACGCCTGTGCTCCGACCCGACCTGCATCGACTGTGAGGACAAGCTCGAACACAAGCCCGACCGGCGGGACGACCTGGAACATAAGAAACACCACGGCCACCCGCCGTACTACTGCCCGCGCCGCAAGGTTCTTCTCAAGACCGAAACCGGTCACACCATCGTTCTCGACGACCGGGACGAGGAGGAGTTCCTCAAGGTCATCGACCGGGCCGGGCAGATTCTCCACATGGAATGCCGCGTGAAGCGCGACGTTCAAACCGGCAATGCGCTCCGCCGTGAAACCAGGGACGCCGAACAGGGCGACCAGCTCGACATCGACTCGGACATCAAGGACCAGAAGGCCCGCATCGAGATCACCGATCTGTGCCGGCAGTTCGTGCGCTGGGAGGCGTGGAAGGACAAGGAGAAAATCCATATCCAGTCCTGCGACAAGTCCCGTGCCCGGTGGCAGAAGATTCTCATCGACACCACTAAGGGCAAGGAGAAGGTCCACATCTGGGGATTGTGCGGAACACAAGAGATCTTGATCGACTCGACTAAAGGATCGGAAAAGATACGCTTTAACGATAAGGCTGGCAGCACCATCATGATGGACGGCGTAACGGGCAACATAATCATCCGGTCAGCGAACAAGGTGTTGATCAACCCTTAATGGAAGATTCGATGTATCCAACTGTTTCAATCGTCATTCGGGTATATAACCGGGAACGCTATATCGGTAGAGCCATCGAAAGCGTTCTGTCCCAGACATACACAGATTTCGATCTGCTTGTCTGGGATGACGGATCGACCGACAAGACGGCGCAAGTCGCAATTGAATACGCCAAGAAGGACCGGCGTGTGCGCATTGCCTTTTATAACCATCGGGGGGCTGTCAAAGCCTTGAAATCGGCCTTGGCCGACACCTTCGGGACGTATCTGTGTTGGGTGGACAGCGACGACATGCTTGCTCCCACGGCCCTGGAGGAGACGGTCGCGGTTCTGGAAGAAATTCCGACCGTCGGAATGGTATACACAGACTACCAGCTCATCAACGCCTCCGACCGCATAATCGGGTTCGGCAATCGCTGTCGGACTCCCTATTCGAAGATGCTTTCGGACTTCAAGATCTTCCAATTCCGGCTCATCCGGCGTTCGGTATTCGATGAGACCGGTGGCATCGATGGGAGTTTTCGCTACGCTGAGGGTTACGACCTCTGCTTACGTATTGCGGAACTTACCGATGTTTACCATATTCCCAAGCCGCTCTATTTCTACCGTATCAATGAGGACTCGGTTTCACAGAACATGGGTGCCGACCAAGTCCATTGCAACCAGGATGAGGTGAGCCGGAATCCGGAACGGCGGGGCTTGCCGGACCGATTCGAGCGCGATCTGCAGATACGGGGCCGGTTTTCGCTGAGAAGGGGAAAATCGAATGGATGAAACTAGACCTGAGAGCGTCCCATGCGACTGGAGCCAGAGCGAGCGGATGCTGGCCCGGACCTTCGAATCATGGCGGGCCGAGTTCAGAAACATTCTTGAGGATCATCGTCGGGAAATTCAGGCGCGGCTCGAGAAGATCGAACGTGAAATCGAGAAGAAATCGGACAAGGAAAATGTGGACCTTCTGGTGCGAAGCATTCAGGACGACCTTCGTCGACACACCGACGACATCAAGAACCTGCAGGTCGGCATCAACGAGAAGATGGGAGTCGAGACCATGTGGAAGGTGATCGGTCTCGTGCTAACTGTCGGCGGTGCCGTGGGTGGCATTGTCGGCTTTCTGATCCACCTTCTGGCGGGGAAATAGTCATGGCTCGACCCCAGGCGAGACTCGGCGACATCTCGAGCCACGGCGGCGTAATCGTCACAGGCGCACTTCGCACCGTCGTTAACGGAAGACCCGCGGCCCGACTGGGCGACTTGCACGTCTGCCCGGTTCCAGGTCACGGCGTGACCCCCATCGTGACGGGCAGCCTGGACACGGCGACCGAGGGACTGCCGAACGCCCGCATTGGTGACATCACGGCCTGCGGGGCGATCATCGTGACCGGAAGCCTTAACACGAACGACGATTGAGGTAATGGGGATGCGCGAGAACGAGAATATTTACTGGGACGTTTTTCCCAAGTTGATTCGTGTTTCGATCTCCACGTATTCGCAGATGATCCCTCTCTCTATTCGAGGCAATGTTCCTGCTCCGGTTTATGAATCGTCCAATTCCGAGGTCGCGGATATAGATGAGTTGGGTAACGTTCTGTGTGGACTTACGCCCGGAGCGGCCATGATCATGGTCTGGGCATCTGAAGAGCGAACAAGCGTGAGACACGTTCAGGTTGAAGTATACGGTCAGGCCAGCGCCGAGGTCCCACAATGAGCGATGATCCGACCAGCCCGGCTTATTGGGACGTTTTTCCTAAGAGCATCCGTATTTCGGTTGCGGAAATGGAGCAGCTTATTCCTCTGTCCGTCCGTGGCAAGGCCAGTGCCCCGGTTTTCCAATCCTCGAATGCGGATATAGTGAATGTAGACGAAAGCGGTATCCTTTATTTCAGCGGTAATGTCGGCAACGCCATGATCATCGTCTGGGACTCACCGGCCAAATTGAGCGTTCGCCACGTAATGGTCGAAGCGCGTTATGCCTCCTGGTTTGCATTGCACCCCGACTTCCAGGGGCTTAACATCATGGGAGTCACGGGCATAGTGATTGACGCTCTCAACACCGCAGGCATCCCCAACGCCACCATCCTCTTTCGTCTCATCGAGACAGGGCCTATTGTTGCCCAGACGGTTACCGATTATTACGGGTACTACGAAGTGAACTTACGCGAAGGGCTTTATTACTACGAGGCATCGGCACAAAACTATATCACGGCAACGGGTCTTATCAACGTTTCCGAGACGGGTGTTTCCGGCGAGAACATCGTTCTGTCCCCCGTTCTGGTCGGCCAGATAGCGCGGATCGTTCTGCAATGGGGAGCAACTCCGTCGGACCTGGATTCGCATCTGTGGGGGCCTTTGCCCAACGGGACGAGGTTCCATGTATATTATGGCCACGATTACGAAGCCGATGCGGCAGAACTGGACGTGGACGATACCTCATCTTATGGCCCAGAGACCATCACCATCTTCCGCCTCCTTCCCGGACCATTCCGTTACTACGTGCACAACTACACCAACCGGAGTTCAAACCCCAGTTGGGCTCTGGCCCAGTCGGGTGCGACTGTAAAACTTTTTTTACAGAGCGGCCAACAGTACACCTTCAACGTCCCCAACCAGGATGGCACCGCGTGGTGGGTGTTCGAAATTGACGGAGTAACTGGACAAGTCACACCGAAGAACACCCTGTTCTACCAGTCCAACCCCAGTCTGGTTGGATCGTAGGAGAGAAGCCATGCCCGAGGAATACTATTCAGGCTCCGTGATTGAAGAAACAGACTCCGGAGAGAATCATTACGCGCTAAAGGGCATCGAGGAAAAACTCTCCGGAATCATGAGTATCCTCCAGGCCGGACATGATGCCTCCCAAACCATTCGGGAACAGGCAGAGGAGGTGCTCGATGCTCATCGCCAGAGCGCCCAGGAATACTTGAACAAGTTGAACAACGAACAGGACTTTCATCCGTTTGTTACCATGCCAGCCGGAACCACAGTACGTGACCTCCCGGACGGCGGGCGACTTTTTGTTTTGGCCGATGGCATTTTCCTTCGTACCAGCCCCGAAGGGGCCATAGTCGCGGTGATGGACAACGGCGAGGCCGTGGTCCTCGATACCGCGCGTGGCGGCCTGGTGACCCTTCCCGACGGTCGGGAGCTTACGCTCAAGCCCGAGGCGGTGCGGATGACCCACGAAGCGGCCGGGATCGAGGGGCTTCCCCTGGACATCGATCCGAACCAGACCGCGCAAGGACGCTACCGCATCGAGCTGCCGGGCGGATACCGGTTGGATGTATTCCAGTCAGAGCGCACGGCCATGATCGGCAACCCCGCGGGCACTTCTGTGGTGCTCGGGATTTCCCGCATCGAAGGCGTGGGAGAGGATATCGAGGTTCGCCTGGTCCCCGGCGGGGCCAAGGGCTTTACGGCCATGGAAAGCGGTCACAAGGGCGTCATCGAGGCCGGCGGCACGATCCATGTCGCCATGGCGAACGGCTTGGACTTGGTCATTCATTTCCCGGACGACGATGGTTCCAATGGAGACCCAGGTTCGGATAGCCCACCCGGCTGCGTCTGCGAGGAGCGTGACTGATGGCTTTGGATTTCCTCGGACGCGGGTTGAAGTTTCCCTTCCGCTTTCAGCGGCGGTCCGGGGGCGCACAGATCTCTTCGGCCACCTCCACCGAACACGAACACATCCACGAGAGCATCATTCAGATTCTCGGCACCCGGCCGGGCGAACGCTTCATGCGCCCGGAATTCGGATCGAGGCTCAAGGACTTGGTGTTCGAGCCCAACGACGAGGTGTTGAAGGGCCTGATCCGCCATTACGTGATCGAAGCCGTGAAGCGCTGGGAGAAACGGGTCGTCATCACCGGTGTGTCCTTCGACGATTCCCCCTCTAATAAGGACAGCAACCTTCTCCCGGTCCGCATCGCCTATCGCGTCATTCAAAGCCAGGTGGAAGGCAACCTGGTCTATCCCTTCTACCGCGANCCGCGCCAATCCGCTCCGCCCCGACAGTTCCGCTCCGTCGCCGGTAAGTAACAAGCGGGTCCTCGTCCGGATCGTCCGGCGGGACCACTTGTGACCGAACCGCAACGGANGAACGGAAATGGGCAGAGCGAGCATCGCTTACACGAACAAGGACTACGACTCCCTGCGCCGGGAACTGCTGGCGCGGGTGCCGCAGCTCACCGACCGCTGGACNGACTTCAACGCGTCCGACCTCGGCGTGGNGTTGCTGGAACTCTTCTGCGGCATCGGCGATATGCTGGCCTACTATCTCGACGTCCAGGCGGCGGAGGCCTTCCTGCCCACCGCCCGNCAGCGGCAGAACGTCATCAACCTCTGCAAGCTCATTAGCTACCGGCTCGACGGCCCGGTGGCCGCAACCACCGCTTTGCGATTTTCCCTGGCCGCGCCCCTCGACGCGGATCTGGTGATCCCGGCGGGAACGACGTGCAGGGCCCGTCTGGAAGAAAACGATATCGTGTTCGAGACGGCCGAAGACGCGACGATCCCTCGGAGCCGGACGAGCGTCGATGCAGGCGCGCGCCAGGGAAAACGCAGAACCGAGACCTTCACGGCAGACGGGGACACGGGCGATCCGGTCATCCTGGCCGGAAAGGAAATCGCCCACGGTTCGATCCGTGTGTGGGTGCAGGACCAGGGATGGACCGAGGTCTCCCACTTCCAGGAAAGCGGCTCCGACTCGCGCCACTTCATGGCCGAGACCGATGCGCTGGACATCACCCGGATCGTCTTCGGCGACGGATTGCGCGGAGCGGTTCCCGACTCCGACGCGGAAATCCGCGTCCAGTACCTCGAAACCCTCGGGGCCGAAGGCAACCTGGGTCCCAATCTCGTCACCGAGCTTCTCACGGCCATCTACCTCGACGGCGGTCTGGTTCCCCTCGCGGTAACCAACCCGGTCCCCGCGACCGGCGGAGCCGCCCGCGAGACGCTGGAGCACGCCCGAAAACAGGCTCCGGCCGAGGTGCGCTCGCTCTGGAAAGCGGTCACCAAGGAGGACTATCTGGCCTTGGCGGAGGGGTTCCCCGGTGTGGCCAAGGCCCAGGTCCTCGACGTCAACGACTGCAAGAACATCCGCTACTACCAGGTCAACCTGGCCGTGGCCCCGGACGGCGGCGGTCCGCCGTCGATGCTTCTCAAGCAGGACCTCGCCGAATACCTGGAATCGCGCAAGGTCATCACCGTCGAGATCAACCTCTTCGATCCCGTCTACAGGCCGGTCTCGATTGACGCGGAGGTGTTCGCCTATGCCGGTGAGGACCTCGACCTGGTTCGAAGCCGCGTCGAAGAGGCATTGGCGGATTTCTTTGCCTTCGACCGCATGAGCTTCGGCGCACCGGTCCACTACTCGGATCTGGTAGCGCTTCTGGACGGCGTGCGTGGCGTGAGCCATGTGCGCATGTACACACCGACCCAGGATGTCGACATCAGCGCCGGTCAGATCGCGGCGCTCGGTCAGGTCAATCTCGACATGCGGAGGGCGTCCTGATGTCCTCCTACTTCGAAAAGAAACTCATTGACCTGCTTCCGCCGCTCTACCGCGAACNGGATGAGTCCGGCGATCTGGACACCTTTCTCAAGGTCCCGGCCGCGAGCCTGGACGAAATCAAGGTGCTGGCTGAGCGTTTCCCCGAGATCTTCGACGTCGGGCGTTGCGAGGAGAGGTTCCTGCCGTTTCTCGGCGGGATCGTCGGCCACCGTTTCGATCCCACCGTNGATGCCGCCGCCCAGCGCAGGCTTATCCGCGAGGCCATAGAGATTTACCGGCGCAAGGGCACCATCCCCGCCATCGGCCGATCGCTCGTTGAATTCGGGTGGGAAGGGCGCATCGAGGAGACTTTCCACAAGGCGCTGCGCCTGAACCGCCGTTCGGTTGTCGGACGGGCGAAGCTTCCCGGGCTGATCTACAGCCTGGGCGTCTACCGCATCGACAGCGACAACCTCGTCCTGGGAGTCCGGGACGCGCTGCCCTTCCATCATCCCGCGGGTACGCGGGTTTTCTTCCTGCAGTGGCTCTACACGCTCCTCTCCATGGAGTCGGATTTCGAGGCGGTCATAAAGAAGGTCGTCGAGCGGGTGTGCCTCGGGCATCTGCACGAAACGTTCGTGGTCAACCACAATGCCCTGAACACGGATTTCCATCTCACCCGCAAGAACAAGACCTGGGGTTGGTGGCGGATCACCGACGGTACCACGCTCATGCAGGATATCGAGCGAGCCGCGGTGTGCGTCTCCCGCTGGCATGGCCGCTCGCCCCGGTTCCGCCTGAACACCGGCAACCTCAACGCCGAACGCCTGCCGAACCTGTGGATCAGCGAACGACGTGCGGCGTTCTGCTGCGAGATCGAAACCAAACCCGTAATGGAACCCGGCGTCTCGTTCATCCGGCTGGCGGGCCAGGACCTGAATCGTTCGCGCCTGAACCGTTCCGCGCAGCCTTGCCGGATCAAATTCCGCCAGAAAGACGTGCTCTCGGAAGCCGTCCAGGATGCGCCCAACCTCACGGGAGACCGCCGCACGCACCGGTACGGGAAGCGGTCGCGGCTCTCCCATTGGTTTCGCGTCGGGCATTCGAGGCTCGGAAGGGACGACAAGGTCTCCGGCGCTGCCGTGGGCCGTCACCTTTTCATCACTGCTTACGCCGACGCTCAGTGGTCGGAGGTATCCGGCGCATGGGACATCGTCGACCGCTGGCGCGCCCGCAGGCCCGGCTTTTCCCTGAACAACAAGGCGCTCAACCTCGCCGAACTGACCGACGCCTATGTGACCGAGGCCCGCGCATCCTTCGAGATGGACGTGGACACGGGCATTCCGCGCAGAAGACGCGTGGAGACGCTTTTGCTCAACCGCCGCAGGCTGAATCACACAGGCTTGCTCCTGTCGGTGGACCGGACCCGGCCCATGCGGCTCGGCTCGATGCCGCTCAACGCCTCGGGCTTCCTCAAGTCGAACCCTTGCCTTCGCTGGCGTTTCCGCCAGCGGGACGATCACGCTCAGGCGACGGCCGGTTTCGAGGCGGCGGCGAACCAATACACGGTCACCCAATGGCCGGCGGCATAGGAGAGATCGATGGCGATACATCTGTACGAAGACATCACATTGACCCAGCGGGTGTCCGAAGGGGACCTCGCGAACCCCGATGACGACATCTACAACGGCACGGACGGGGAAGCGAAAGACAAGGAACTGTTCGTGGCCAACGAACAGACGATCCTCGCAGCGGCCCTGGCATCGGGGGAAACCTCGCTCCAGCTCTCTGCACCTCTCTTCACCGACGGCGAAATCATCATCATCGACGACGAACAGATGCGCATCCTGAGCGGCGGTGGGACGACCGTCCTCGCGGTGGAACGCGGCTATGGCGGTACAACCCCGGCCGCCCACGATGCGGGTGCCGCGGTCTATTCCGGTTACGACTATACCGGAATGGTAATCGAACCGGTGGATGTAGCCGGGGGCGACGAGTCGGATTGGTACGTGTTGGCCCTGACGCAGGCGGGTCTCGATACCGCCGTCGGAGGTGCACCGCTCAACCTGGGCGATAAAGCCCACGACGTGACCCTTTCGTTCTGGCGTCGCTGCACGGTGCCGCCCGGAACGCCGGTGCAAAACAAGACAGACCTTAAACTCCGGCTCACCGGCACGGAAAATCCGATCCTGTAGGAGGAACGCATGGCCTATCACAATGTATCCGGTACCGCTTCAAACACGGCCGACTTCCTCGTCCGCCTGAAAGATTTCCTGGTGGAAACGGTTGGATGGTCGCTTCACGACGACAGGTCGGGTGACGCCGAGCCCAGTTACGTGCTGGCGTCCACTGGAGAGAGCGGAGCCGAGGACATCTTCCTCCGGTTCGTCAACGACACGGCGGCCGACCGCATTGCGGTCCGGGCTTACCTATATTGGGATGCGGTGACGCACGTGGGCGTGAAAGAGGCGTTTCAAACCAGCTACACCTATATCAAGACCGTGGACGCTTCGGCTTTCCTGTATTGGATTTTCGCCGATAAAGATCATGTTTTCATCGTCACCAAGATCGTCGCCACCTACTACGGGCAATACAGCGGTCTGATCAAACGCTTTTGGTCAGGGGCGGTAGCGGTCACCCAGGCGTCGGCCGGACCCGGCGCGGACATCACGGTGCAGGTCAACGACGCCTCCCTTTTCACGGTCGGCTTGAGCTACATCATCAAAGACGATGCCGGGATCGAACGTGCCCAGGTATCCGCTGTCGACACGGTTTCTAACCCCAATACGGTCACTCTGGCGAGCCTCGTAAGCGCCTACATGACGGGAGCCAAGATCGGCGAAGACCCGCAACCGGTCGTAGTCGGCTACTACCAGTCCCCGGGCAGTATTTACGCCATCAACAAATTCGACGGGTGGGCGAGCGCGGCCGGACAGGCCGGATCGTGCGCCGCGGCCCATGGCAATTTCCAGACCGCCGCCAATCCCGACCAACGTTACGGCCTGGTGACCATGTTCCCCTGGCTCGTCGCGCACACGAACGCGGCTTACAAGGAACTGCGCGGCGAGTTGATCGAGGTCTATGCCATCGGCAGCGGTGCGGCCGACTCGGAGGACGTGCTCACGTTAAACGGTGCCTCATACAAGATCTTCAACCTGTCCGGTCCGGGATGGTGCGCGGTGAAGGAGTGATCCCATGGCGGTAAAGCAAGGCACCAAGAAGGAGATAGCGGCAAACGCCGGACGCTTGACTTCGATGTTCCGGGTGGTCCGGAACGTCGGGAAGGCGAACAGGATCACCGGGAGCCTGAAACGTGGCAATCCGTAGCGGAAACACTCTCTCCGTCCGGCCCTTCGCAGGGTCCGTGGTTCCGATGAACCGCGCCCAAATGCCGGCCTTCCCGGCTGTCGTTTTCGAAGCCGTCGGAGCGGCGTCCGAGACGCGGACAATCCGCCGCGACACGGACACGGCCTTGAGGATCACGGCTGAAGTGGACACCCCCGCCGACATCCAGGCCGTGATCGTGCGGCCGGTCCTGCGGAGCTTCGATCTGCGCGGATGGGTGGTCCGTTTCCCGACGGTCCTTTCCGACACAGCCGTCCGGATTTACCGGCCGGTCGAACGGCGGAGCGATACCCGCTGCGCGGTGTTCGCCGAGATCGAGCGGACGTCGGATTCGAAACAACTTGTAGTGCGCGAGACATCCCGTCAAGCGGAAGCGCGCCAGACCGTCTTCGCCGTGCTGATCCGCGAAGGCCACACGATCCAGACCTGAAGGAGGAATACGAATGTCACTTGGACTCATTGTCAAAACGGGCCGCATCCTCACCGCACGGCTGCTCATGGGCGATCCCATCGAGGGCATCACCCACTGCGCCATCGGCGAGGGCGACGCCACGTTCACCGATCCCATCAATCCGCCCGCCCCGGACATCGATCAGATGACGCTCAAGAACGAGCGGGCCCGGAAAAAGCAATATAAGCGCACTTTTCTCAAGGAGGACCCGGAAGGGACGCTCATCGTCAACGGCATCCATTACATCGAAACCGCCGAGGAGACCCAGACCATCGGCGTCTTCTTCCGCTTCGAGGANAACGAGGCCAACGGCATCACCATCCGGGAGTACGGCTTTTTCGGCGGCGACGTGGCCTACATCGCCGGGCTGCAGTCGGACTATGCGGCGAACGGTGTTTACCACCCGGATACCAACCCGACCGGTGAGGTGCTCGATCCCGGCTACCTGTACGAAGTGAAGAACATCCCCGACTTCAACAAGACCTCGGACACACGCGTTGAGCTAGTCGGGGTCATCAAGATTTAGGAGGAAAGACCATGTCCATCTCGCGCGATACGTTCGACCCGGCAAAAAATTACAAGCGGGTCCGCTACCACCAGGACCGGGACCTGCTCGACTCGGAGCTCAACGAGCAGCAGGACATCATCAACCAGGAGCGCAGGAAGCTCGCGGACATCCTCTTCAAGGAAGGGGCCATCGTAAGCGGCTTCGGCGTGACGGTCGCCGCCAATGTGCTCACCGTGGCCGAGGGGTTGGTCTACATCGACGGCTGTCTGGAGCGCGTGCCCGGTGCGGTGCTCACCTACGACCCGGCCAAGACGAGCGGCGCGGATTACGTCTACGTCGAGCTTCTTAAATACAACTACGGATACAACCAGGACGCCGTGCTCATCAACCCCGCCACCGGCGAACCCACCGCCGAGCGGGAGAAGTGGGTCCTGTCGCTCAAGGATCACGACACGAGCGGTGAGGCGCTGCCCAACAACGTGACCCAGCGCAAGGTGGTCGCCCTCCACAAGTTCGACCGCGAGACCGGCGACGTGACAGCCACTGTCCGCGAGAAATCGAACCTCTACCTGCAGGACCTTCTCGGGACGCTGCCCGGAAGTCGGATCACGGTCGCATCGATCACGGAGGATCAGCTCGCCTTCGCGGCCGCCGAGGGGCTGAACTCGCTGCTCCAGAATCTGGCCGAGCGGACCTACGACCAGGCCGGCAGTTATCTGGTCAAGGGGCTCGACAGCTTCATCGGCGACAACGACGGCCAGAATGTCGAGGTGATCACCAACGCGGGCCGCGCTTACATCCAGGGCTTCCGACTGCAGAAGGATATGCCCACCACGACCCTGGTACCCAAATCCACGGCGGTCAAGTCGGTTCGCGGCGAGCAGAAAACTTACGTGATCGGCACCCGGCGCTATGCCCTCAACAACACGCCCCTAAAGGAAACCACCCAGGTCGAGGCCATTGTCGAGATCGTCTCCAACATCACACGTGGCTCCGTCGGGGGCGGCGAGGACCTGCTCNTCCCCAACCCGGTGGTGGACATCCTCGAGGTGAGCCAGGGCGCGACGGTCTTCCAGGAAGGAGCGGACTGGCAGCAGTCCGGGAATTATGTGGACTGGCTGGGTTCGGGCAACGAGCCCGCCATCGGGACCACGTACACCGTCCGCTGGACCTACACCAAGCAGATGATCGAGGGGACGGACTACGCAGACGGAGGCTGGTTCGGACGCTCCGGCCATCCGGCAGCGGACGAGTATTTCTACCTGGTCACNGTTCAGAGCGCCACCGGCGAGACTCAGTATGACTCGGCCAAAGTCGTGTCGCGCGATACCCTGACCGGGGAAATCAACCGCCTCTCCTGGCTGCCTGTCAGCGGCGCGACCGGTTACCGCATCTATCGCGGCACGCAAAATACGGTCCGCGCGGACTTCCAGCGGCTCAAGGACGTGGCCGCCGGAGTTACGTCATACACGGACGACGGCGTGGACGAGATTGTGGGCGGCAACCCGCCCGCNTCCAACACGAGCGGCCTGACCATGTCCCCGTTGCAGGTCGAACCCGGCAATCTCTCCATCATCAACTTCGGCCGCACCAGCATCGGCGACGAGCCGGTGGGCGGCTCCAACTGCAGTATCGACTATGACTACTACATCGGACGCAAGGACATCATCTACGCCACCACCCGCGAGATCAAACGGCTGGAAGGCGCTCCCGCAGACTGGCCGAAGCTGCCCATCGTCCCGGAAGGTACGCTTGGACTGTGCAGCGTTGATTGTCCGCCGAACTCGGTGGATCTGGCGGTATTCAATTTCGGGCTGACCCGGATCACCATGGACCAGATCCACGAGATCATCAAGGACGTCGAGGACCTCAAGTACAACGACGCCCAGTTCCANATGAACAACGAGCTGCAGAACCGGGACGCCCAGACCAAGAAGGGCGTCTATTCCGACGACTTCTCGAACGACGCCCAATCCGACATCTACCACGGCGAGTGGAGCGCCCGCATCGACCGGGTCCGCCGCTTCGCCGCACCGGCCAGGGCCGCCTCGGCCAGCGTACTCACGGTAAATCCCTCGGCGAGCAACGCATTGTTCAAGGGCAGCCTCGCGCTGCTCCCGGCCACGGAACGTGTGCTCGTCGAGCAGACCGACTGGTCAGAGGTCAAGAACATCAACCCCTACGCCGTATTCGAGTATTCGGCGTCACCTCCACGGCGGCGTCCGGTTTCTCGAATACGGCGTAGGGGTTGATGTTCTTGTCTTCGGACCAATCGGTCTGCTCGATGAGTACGCGCTCCGTGCCCGGCAGGAGAACGAGGCTGTCCTTGAAAAGGGCGTCGCTCCCGGCGGGGTCCACCTCGAGCACCTGCGGCGTGGCAGCTCGGCACGGAGCGCGTACTCATCGAGCAGACCGATTGGTCCGAAGACAAGAACATCAACCCCTACGCCGTGTTCGAGAAACCCGCTGCGTCGCTCGAGATCACGCCGAACATCGGAAGGCGCGGCCAAACCGGGATCGCCGTGGTCGGGTCCAACTTTCAGTCCAACGCGAACAACGTGACCATCCGCTGCGACGGCCAGGTGGTGGCTTCGGGTGTCCATGCGGATACTGCGGGCCGCGTGACCGCGTCCTTCGTCATTCCCGAGAACGTGCGCAACGGCAACCGCATCGTGGAAATGAACGACGGTTTGTACTCAGCCCGGGCCAGCATTCAGATCAACGATCCGATGATCATCACCCGCATCGAGCGTATCGTCGAGGAGCGCATCATCCGCGTGCCCGTGGTGCAGGTGGTCTGGCGCACTCAGATCGTCACCGTGCGCAGTGATCCTCTGGCGCAGACCTTCAGTTTCACCCAGGACAAGGTGATCTCCAGCGTCGGGTTGTACTTCACCGCCAAGGACTCGTCCATCCCCGTCACGGTCCAGATCCGCGGCGTTACCACAGGTCTGCCCAACGGCATGATTTTCGCGGAAAAAGTCCTGGCTCCTGGCGACGTAAACCTGAACACCGAAACCAAGGTCGTCTTCGCCAATCCCTTCTACGCCCAAGCCGGAACCAGCTATGCGGTGGTGCTGCTTACCAACAGCAGCAACTACCGCATGCGCGTCGCCACCCTGGGGCAACTGGGACAGAACGGCGTGATCACCCGNCAGACCTATGTTGCCGGCGTCCTGCTTGAAAGCTCCAACGCGGAGACCTGGACCCCGCTCAACGGTTCCGATCTCACCATGAAAATCTATGGTTACGACTTCCAGTCCAACGGAGAGGTCCGCTTCCAACCCATCACCGGCGTGCAGTTCAGCGATCTGAACCTGGACGAATATTCATCCGCTCCTGAAGGCACCGGCATCGCTTGGGAGTATTCGACCGACGGCGGCGTCCTCTGGGACGCCATCGTGCCCGCGGAAGAGGAGCGGCTCCCCAACCTGGCAAGTCAGGTGCTCGTCCGGGCCCTGTTCTCCAGCAACGCCGTCAACAACTCTCCGGCGTTGATTTACAAGGACGTAAACCTCATCGGATATCTCAACAACACGACGGGGGCGTACCTGAACCGCGAGAACGAACTCACCCAGGGCGTCTCCTCCACCAAGCTCTACACCCAGATGAATATCCCGAGCGGGACGACCATCAACTGGTTCGCCTCCAACAACGGCGGCGCGACCTGGGAGCCTATGTCGATCCAGACGACGCGAGAGATCGACCAGGAATGGACCGAGTACACGCTCACNAGAACCTTCTCCGATCCGAACGGAAACAAGGTCCGCTACAAGGCGGAGATGACCGGCAACAACCTGGTCTACCCGAGGATTCACACCCTCGGCGCAACGCTGAGCTGATCGGAGGGATGTCATGATCGTTCGAAGACAAGGCGGATTGACCGAGTTCATTCCGTCACCACAGGAAAAACGCGAGGGCATCCTGCGGGATCACACCCTCGATCTGCTCGCCAATCTCGACGCCCGCATGCGGCGCATCGAGGAACTGCACGGTATTGAGCCGGAGGCCGCGGAGGCGTTCTCCGAACTCATGGCCCTCATCCGGCGGCAGGAGATCGAAGCCGGGCGGATCAACCGGGAACTGATGGACGCCGGATACCAGCATGAAGATTCAGCCGCGGCGCTTGCGGCGCAGGCCGGGAGGAACCAACCATGAGCATCACCATCAAGAGCAACACCGACACGATTCTGGAACTACCGGGGTTCACCGGAACCCTCGGACCGGGTAAGAGCTCGGTCGTTCCGGCGATGACCCCGGACCTGCTGCGCGCGGTGGATTTAGGCCTGCTGCTGGTCCCCTCCGGAGCGGAACCGCCCGATGGTCTGCCGTCGGTGGTGTTCGACCACCGCTACCCGCAGGTTCTGCCTCTAACCGCCGGGCGCGCTTATTATGTCCGCGTCCTTCGGTCTCCGAGCACTTTCCACGATGGAACCCGTGCCCGCAATTTCATCGCCTATTACGGCGACGGCGCGGGCATGAGCTGCACCTTCTCCGACGACGGTTTCTCCTGGGAAACGGAGAAAAAGGTCTCCGGCATCGCAACCAACGGCTATCATGTGGTCTGCGCGTTGGAGACCGTAAACCGGCTGCGCATCCTCTACTGGAACCCGGACGTTCCCAACCAGCCCTATGCCATGGCCGGTCTGCGCACAGCGATCTCTGATCCTTTGGTCGACCCCGCCGCGTTCACGGGCGACACCCCGTGCGCCGGCGACCTGGTCACCGAGGGAAGCGTCCAGGTTTGGAACCGCGGCCATTACGGGCCGTCGTTCCTCTGGTACAACCCGCTGCCCACCTCGGGAGACGGAAGACCTTTCACCTGGCGCTATGCCATGTATTTTATTGCCTCGACCGGCGGCAACGACAGCCTCGGTCTGGCCTGTTCCGACGATGCCGTCGAGTGGAAATTGATCGGAAACGGCCCGATCCTTTCCGGCTTGATCGCCCCGCAGCCTTGGGAAGGCGCGAACGGCTACGTCTCCGCNGCCCACGTGGAGCGGCTTCCGGACGGGCGCTGGTGGATGCTCTATTCCGGGGGCTCCGCGGGAAACGCCGGCATCGGCTACGCATGGTCCTGGGACCGCGTCCACTGGCGCAAGGCCGAGATCAACCCCGTGTTCAAAAACGGCAGCGGGCCGTTCCTCGAACGCTGCTACACGCCGAGCCTGGTCCGGGACGCCGACGGCTCGCTGCTCCTTTACCGGGCGGCCAAGGATGCGACCGCCTACCGGACCTTCGTTTCCCGTCTGCGGGCTCCGGCCCTCGGCTGGAGCGACCTGCTCGGACCTGACCGGCTCGGCCAGGGGCTCACCTCGCGGGAGGCCATCCATCGAGGCGTCGGCACCCAGGCCGAACGCGACGCGGCCATCCCCAATCCCTCCATGGGCGACGAGTGGTTCAACACCGACCTCGCGGGCGGAGGCAAGTGGGAGAAACACACCGGGACCGACTGGAAGTGGAGCTGATCCCCGGAACACCTCTCTTTTCTTCGGACGCCAGGAAATCCCGTAATCCCACGTGTTTCCGCAGGTTACGCTTCCATGTACATAACTCATTGGAATCAAAGAACTTATGTATCGAATTCGCCTTGCTTTCTGTTCGGAAAGAAGCCTGTATGTGTGTGAACACAAGAGCCAATCCCTTGCCGGGAGCGGGCTTACAGAACGCAAGGAGAGACCATGGACTTACNCCGGATCAACTTCGGAATCGAGATCGAGACAGTCAAACGGACGCGCGAGCGGGTNGCCCAGGCGATCCAGTCGGTGGTGGGCGGACAGGTCCGCCACATCGGCAGCCCGGGGAGCTTCGACCCCTGGGAGGTCACCGACGACCATGGACGGGTTTGGAAAGTGGTATCCGACGGCTCGCTCATCAATGTGCCGGTCCACCTGCGGGCCGAGATGGTGAGTCCCGTCCTGTCCTACGAGGACATCCCCGTCCTCCAGGAGGTCGTCCGGGCGCTGCGGGCCTGTGGAGCCAAGGTGGACGAACGCTGCGGCATCCACGTCCACGTCGACGCCACAGCCTTTGACGGCCGGACCCTCGGCAACCTCGCCAAGATCGTCTACAAGCAGGAAGCGCTCATCCTCACCGCCCTGGGTGTTAACGAGACCCGCCGCCGCAACTACAGCAAACCGGTGAGCGACAATCTCATCGCGCAGATCGAGAGACGCCGTCCCAGGACCAGGGACCAGCTCAACCACATTTGGTACGGCTACCACAATCGGCAGCCCCAGCACTACGACAGCACCCGCTACCACGGAGTGAACCTGCACAACGTCTGGTACCGGGGCACNGTCGAGTTCCGCTGGTTCGAGGGAACTCTCCACGCGGGCAAGGTGAAAGCTTACATCCAACTGGTCCTGGCCGTGGCGGCCAAGGCGCTGAACGGCCGGGCGGCATCGAGCCGCAAGCGGTCCTTCGACCCGCAGAGCGCCCGGTACGACTTCCGGGTCTTCCTGCTCCACCTAGGGCTCATCGGTGATGAGTTCAAGACCGCGCGCAAGCATCTGATCGCCGCCCTGCCGGGGGACTCGGCCTTCAAACGGGGCAGAGTAAAACCAGACGAACAACCCGCCCCAAAGGCGGAGCCCCTCACGGAGGCCGGGCCCGAAACCCGGCCTCCGGCATTTACGGGAGACGAGACCGGCGGGACGCAAGGAGGCGCGTCATGAGAGTGCTGATNCGAAACACCGCCCTCAATGGGCAGCCGCTGGAAGGCGACGGCGAGGTCTTCACCGGGGCGACGGTGACTGACGTGGTCCTGGCCATGAAAGGAGCCACGCTCTTTTCCGACCAGCGGGACCTCGAGGACTACATCGACATGGTCCTGCGCAACGCCAAGATGCTGTCCGGCGTCGAGCTTACGGTCCGGGGCGACACGGCAGAGGAAAAGGCCGTATCCTTCTTGGATGCCCTGATCAAACATGGCCTTGCCGAGGTGCAGGACGACAAACCCGCGTGGATACCGATTCCCGCCCTGGTCTGGCAGGGCATCGACGCGGTCCGGCTCTCGGGGNTGACCAACATGCTCGACCGGCCGGTCGTCGCCCGGCTGGCCGGAGAGCTCGGCTGGCCCGACGCCGCGCGCTGGATCGAGGAGCACCCGAAGGAGTATGCCGAGGGCGTCTTCCGCGGGTTCATCGTCGATCCGCAGGGAGGGAAACCCTGATGTGCGGGCTCGCGGGCGTCATCTTCGGAAATAAGCGGCGACGCGCCGAGGAGCGGGAGTATCTCGCCTGGCTCTTCACCCGCCTGCTCGTTCTGAGCGAGGAGCGCGGACCACACGCCACCGGCGCGGCATGGCTCGACACCGACGGCGGACACCGGCTCTTCAAACGGCCGGTGACGGCCGAGCGGTTCGTGACGGACAAGGCCTTCGCCGAACTCCTGGCCGGCATAAACAACCGCGCCGCGCTCCTCCTCGGCCATACCCGTTGGCGCACCCGAGGGGACGAACGGGTCAACAGCAACAACCACCCAATCCGCGCCGGGGAGGTGATCGGCACCCACAACGGCACCATCTACAACGCCAATTACCTTTTCCGCCGCTGGAAGCTGCGGCGCTTCGCCGAGGTGGACAGCGAAATTCTGTTCCGCCTGGCCGCGAACGCCGCACGGGACGGTGCCATGGATATCGAGCGGTTCAAGGAGCGGCTCCGCCGCTGCCGCGGGCAGATCACCGCCGTCATCGCCTGCCGGACCGATCCGCAAACCGTCATCGTGCTCAAGGGCAACCGACCGTTGGAACTGCGCTGGCATCCCCGCCGCAAGGCCGTCCTCTATGCCTCGGACCCCGTATACCTCGACGCTGTGCTGGCGGAGGAAAAAGGCTGGCGTGAGATTGCGGTCCCGCCAATGAGCCTGATGGTGTTCCGGCGCGAGGACCTGGCCGGGTACTCGGTGGAGCCGTTCGAGTTCATCGCCCAGGAGAGAAAGGGGGCGGAACAGTGACAGACACCCCAATGAACCCAACAGAACCCTTGAAGCCGAACACAAACGGAATGCTGAGACTCTTCGTCTACGGCACACTGAAGCGCGGTTTCTGGAACCACGACCGCTTTTGCCGGGGNGTCCTGACGGTGGAGGACGCTGTCGTCCGCGGCCGCCTCTTCGAGACATCCTCCAGCATCCCAGTCCTGGAGGTCCCGGAGGAGGACATCCTTGCCGTCGGGACCACCAACCCGCTCGCCGACGTGGCCACACAAGCGCACGTCGCGGCCCGCATGTCCAATCCCGAGCCAACCCCCGACCGGCTCCTGGAGAAGGGCATGGACGCGCCCTGGGGCCCCGTGTACGGGGAGCTTCTGACCTTCGACGACCCCGAGACCCGCCTTCCGGCCATTGACCGGTTGGAGGGGTTTCACCCTGGCGGTCCCTGCCTCTACCGCCGCGTCCTGGTCCCGGTCCAGGTCAACGGAACCATGCTTCCGGCCTGGCTCTATGTGGGTGAGGACCCGATCTCCGGCAGTCTAAAGCCGATAGGCAAGCCCATCTGGACTCGATAGATGTTACTCGGTCACATTCGGTTAAATTGGTAGAATAACCGGATAAACCGCTTGACATTGGACCTCCATCTGATATATTGTAACCCTGTTTGTCGTGGTTTATTGGGATGTAAGCGACGAGGACTGGAACGTGGGACACCGATCAACCAAAGGAAAGAGGCTGTTGGGAGTCAACCAATGAAGCCAACAGTGAGCGGGGTCGAATAATGGAAGACCGATGGCTCTCCGTGGATGAGATTGCTGACCATCTCGGCATCAAGCGGGATACGGTCTACAAGTGGATTAGCGAACGGCAGATGCCGGGCCACAAGATCGGTCGGCTCTGGAAGTTCGACAGAAAAGAAGTGGACGCGTGGGTGAAGTCCGGCGCAGCCGGCGAAAAGGACAATGAAGACCCCAACCCGACAAAGGACAGGTCGAAATAAAAATGCCGGATACAGGGAACAAAGGTCATCGACAACGATTAAGGGAGCGCTTCGCGAGCGGCGAGGAAAGCTCTCGCTCAGAGGAAGCCCTGCTGGAGCTTCTGCTGACCTATGCCATCCCGCAAAAGGACGTTCAGCCGCTTGTCAAACGGCTGCTCGCGGAATACGGCAGCCTCCCAGCCCTGCTGGAGGCCCCGATGGAATCCCTTTGTCAGTCCGACGGCATTAAGGAAAACAGCGCGGTCCTTCTTAAACTGGTTGACTGGATTCGCCAGCATTATGGCCCCAAACGGCCCGGCAAAGAAACACTCAAGCCACCGAGGCAAACCACGCTGTTCGAGACGATTTCCCCAGAGTTGGAGCAGGCGTCTTCGGCGGTCGCTGAACCGCACCGTGAAAAGGTAATCCAGAGGTACGGCACGGAGATGTTCGGCAAGGCCGTGCTCAAGGAGGCTATCCAGATTCTTCCCAAGCTTCCGGATAGCGAGTCGCTGGACGAAATACGCTCCTTCCTCCGCGCCAAGCTCCATTTCAGCGCCGAACAGACCCGGCACCGATATGCCAATTACATCACACGCAGGATGTTCCCGGAAGGCTATGCAGACGCCCCTTTGCGTTTATTCGCCAAGGCTTTCCCGGATGCCCAGGAACTTCGGGATGTCTGCTTCTACCGTTTCCTTCTCTCGGAGCCGCTCGAGGTGGAGATGATCGAGGACCTTATCCTTCCCAATCTCGGCACCGGCCGCTTGAGCCGTGAGCGCATACGAAAACGCCTTGCCGAAAAGTTTCCCGAGGCCAAAAGTATCGTGGATTGCGGCAAGGCCATCGTGGATGCCCTTACCGCGGGAGGGATTGCCAAGGCCGACCGGACTAAGATCAGCTTTGCCTATCGGGATATTCCGGTGACATCCTTCGCTTTTGTTCTTCACAGCGAGTTCCCGGAACCGGGCATGTACGACATCCGCAAGCTCGATGAGAATCGCATGATTCGGGCCATGCTCTGGAACCCGGAACGGCTCCTCCATGCCCTTTATGAACTGCGCAACCATGGGCTCATCAGCAAGATTTCGGAAATCGATAACATTCGCCAGTTCACGACCAAACACACGCTCGCCGGAGTGGTCGAGCAGATCGTCTCCGGAGGGAAAAAGCCATGAAGTCCACCGAGATCATAGAAGCTATTCGTCAGAAGCTCACGGTTCCCGGTGGGCGGCACCTATATGGCGTTCTGGGCACCTACACTCAACTCAACGGGTTCGCCAAGAAACTGAATCAGGCCAAGACCACCGACGGCGATCCTTTTCCCAAACCTGTCAACGTAAACCGGGGCATCCTGGACGCCATCCCGGATGAAGAGTTCAAAGAGCTTGCTGAAAACGAAGCCAAACGCCCTGAGCCAACAGCAGCGCATGTGGCCAGGGCCTTCGAGCGTTTCCTGCGCGCGAATCTCACCGGAAAGGGCATCCTCGTCCTGTCCAATCTGGAGATGCTCTTTGCCTATCACATCGAGCTGAATCTGCTACGAACTATGGCGGCGGACGAGGATCGAGTCCTGCTTCTCTTGCCCGGCCGGAGGTCGCGCGGTCGGATCATCATGTTTCATGAAATGGACGAGGGCGACTACACGCTGCCCACGAACCTCATAGCTGAAAACCACCTGTGGGAGATTAGGGAATAGCCATGGCCAGAAAATACGATCCGCATGCTGGAAGCCTTTTCAAGAAGGAAGTCCCCGAAATGCCGGAGGGGTACTATTCGGGTGATAAGCCGAACCCAAACCTGCGGACATTCGTGGAGCAGCATCTGAAAGAGCGGCCCTACGATCCGGAGACGGATGACTACGACGTTCCTGCCTTCGACAAGCCCATTGAGACCACCAAGGCCACGGCCATATACAACATGCACACTTACTGGTCCAAAAAACCCCACGACGCAATCCGCCAGTATATCCGGCACTATACCAAACCCGGCGATCTGGTGCTCGATCCCTTCTGCGGTTCCGGCGGCACGGCCTTGGCTGCGCTCATGGAGGGACGCAAGGCCATTGCCATTGATCGTTCCCCGGCCGCGACCTTCATCACAAAGAACTACTGTACGCCGGTCGACGTTCAAAAGTTTGAAAAGGGTATAAATCAGCTTTTGGTGTTAATGCGTCCCTATCTGAAATGTCTTTATTCAGTTAAATGTCCACGTTGCGGTAAGACAGGTGAAATTGGGTATACTGTTTATTCGCCTCTTGTTCAGTGTATCAAATGCATGTCTGCGGTGCCTCGCTATCCAAAAGGTGATGAAAAGAACAGAACTTGCCCAGAATGCACCACTGATTTCAGTGGAAAGGAGAAGGTGCTCGACACTGTTCCTGTCCGAATGATGGTGAAATGTTTGGACGGCTGTCGACGAAAGACAGAAATACACACTTTTTCTCAAAAAATGAACGATATCAGTGACGATATAGAATTACCTGCGTGGTACTGTAGAGACCTTGATGATAGATTAACAAAAAAATTTCCAGAGGGATTGATAACACGACAACCGATTGCAGCCGGTGCATTCACAATCGCTGATTTATACACAAAACGGAATCTATTAGCAGGAAAGCTCCTTTTTAGTGCCATCTCTGCAATTAATTGTGAAAATGATATTAAGGATTTACTTAAATTCGTTTTTAACGGAATCGTTCTTAACATCTCTAAAATGCTCAGAGAAACAAAACGTGCAATTCAATCTGGGACATATTATCTACCTCCACTTTTTCGCGAGCTGCATATTTGGAATGCTTTTTCTTACAAAGCATCTCAGGTTTCCAAATCACTTCATGAAATTAATGAGTCGCTCAATTCGCCATCAATACCGTTGGTTGTAACAACTCAAAGCGCGGTGGATCTTTCCGCTATCCCGAAAGAGTCTGTAGACTATATCTTCACCGATCCCCCATATGGTGCAAAAGTCCAATTTGCTGAGGCAAACCTTGCTTGGGAAGTATGGCAGGGTTTTGACACAAACTGGTGGGACGAGGAGATAATCGTCAATACACCACGTCAAGTTGATAATCAAAAATGGTATTCTCTTATGCTGAATTCTATGGAGGAGGCAAACAGAATACTAAAACCAGGTAGAGGGTTATCAGTTTGTTTTCACGGAGATGCAGGTTTGTGGCAGATGCTTCAAGATATTATGGCTTTGTCAGGATTCCTTCCTGAGAAGAGCAACGAGGGTGCTTTATACATCGACGCAAGAGAAAAATCATATAAGCAGCGGACAGCCGACAATGTTCAGCTTAGAGACCTCGTCATTAACTTCCGCAAGCCCAAGCCAAGCGAAGTAACAGCTATCATCGCAATCACCGGCGATGAAGATGAAACGACCTTTAACGACAAAGTCCGCGAGATCATCCGGGATTACGTCGGTGCTAATCCTGGCAGCACCAAGGACCGTATCTATGACGAGGTCGTAAGCCGAATGGTCCGCAGTGGCCAGATGGAGGCTCATGATTTCAATGAACTCCTTGGCCAAGTGGCCGATGAGGCCAAGATCGAGAGCGGAAAAAATGGTGGTGGCCGCTGGTACCTAAAAGAGACCGAGTTGGTGGTCGCCGATGCGGCCGAAAACGCTCGGGAAGATTCGGCAGCCGAGAAGCTCGGAGTGTTCATCAAGGGGTTTCTCAAGAAGAACCTCGGAGACGAAGGCGTCCACTACAGCGACCTTTTCGAGCACTACATTTACGCGGTAAAGGACAAGCCGCGCCGCCAACTGGCCGAGTTCCTGCCCGACTATTTTTACAAAACCGACCAAGGAACCTGGCGACTTCCCGCCTCCGAGGAAGAGGAAAAGGCCAAGCGTGAAGCCCGGGTCAAGGGCCTGGGCCGGAGGGTGAAGCGCTACATCGCCCAGCTTGAACAAGGCGCTGTCATTCCCGACCACGAGCGGCCGAACGACGCTACGCTCGCCGAGTGGATACGCCACTGCAAGCGAGCCGGACTCTATGAACAGGGCAAGCTCTTGTACGAGAAAGGTGGACTCAATTCCGACAACCTCCCCGAGGAGGCCATGGTTAATGTCGAAGAAGACTATCAAGTCTGCGCAAGGATGCTGGCAAGAACTCAAGCTGATGGTTCAGCAAAGACAAGGAAGAAAGGTTAACTTGAGCAATGCCAACGCGTAACCCTCATTTTCAATACGATAAGAAGGAATCAGCTTGGGTAATCCGTGCCGGTGTTGGAGGAGCTGCTGAAAGCTGTTTTTTGGAACAGAATGCGGTTGCTTTAGAAGACCAGGGGATGGGAGACCTCTCTAGGATAGACCCCGTGCGTGAAGCCTTTTATGAAGCTTATCGCTCAATGAATAAACACGAAACGCGTACGGCAATCGCTGGCATTGGAGGAAAGTTTTATCGTTTTGTTCATGACATTCAAATTGGCGATATCGTTCTGTATCCTTCACTAAAAACAAAAGAAGTGTTTTGCGGCGAGATTATTGGTGAATACCAATTTCTTAAAGAGAATAAAGATTTCCCGCACCAGCGTAAGGTCCACTGGATAACCAATTTTCCAAAGGATTGTTTGTCAAAGGCAGCGCAATATGAGCTGGGAGCTGCTCGCACCTTGTTCAAGTATCAGAAGAACCTGAGCGAAATAATTGACAAACTGAGAAGCGCTCAGAAAAGTGGAGACTAAAGGAATGTCCAAGTACGATCCATTGCGAGAATACTTGATCTCATGTGCTGAGAGCTCGCTGACACATACGCTTAGCTTTGGAGATATCGAACGAGTTCTTGGGCAAAGCCTCCCTCACACCGCCCTAACTGATAGACCCTGGTGGGCCAATACACGCTCGAGCCTGCACGCAATAAGATGGCTCGATGCCGGCTGGAAGGTGGATAAGGTCGACATTAAGGCTGGCCGTGTAACTTTTATCAGGACTGGTTTGGAAGCTGTCGAATCCAAAAGAGGCCGGAATCGTTATGAAAACTTGCAGCGCTTCTTCAAAAGCATCCCACCACAGCAGGAACAGATTGCATTGACGTTTAAGGAATTGGCTACGGTTTTGGGCGGAAAACTACCTGTGACTGCCTCTCACGATAGACCGTGGTGGGCCAACACAAAATCCAGCCCGCAAGGCTCTTCTTGGATGGCCGCAGGGTGGAAGGTTGAAAGGGTTTATCTCAAGGCGCTGGTCGTGAGTTTCAGGCGCAAGGGTGTGAGCCCTCTCACAAGCATACCGCGTTACGTTGAAGGCCTCCTTAATGGCTCAACCCATTATGGCCGTCCAACGCCGACTACCCTCGCAAGCTGGTTACGGTTCTGTAAGCGCGTGGGGTGGTATTTCGAGGCTACCATTCTGTATGAACGGGGTGGTCTTAACACAGATATGCTCAGTGAAAGTGAATGCGCAGAGGTTGATGAGGACTATGCCGTCTGCAAGCGCGAACTGAGTCGTTACAAGGACGACACAAATGCGATGAAGAAGAGGAATTGCCATGGCTAATACCGACGATCTTTTTACCGCCAGACAGAACCTGGCCGAGATTTGCACGGTCCCGGACAAGATCATTTCCGTCTATTCCCTGGAAAAACATGTCTGGGCCGACTCGAACTCCGAAGCCAGCCGCAAAGCCCGCAAGCCGGAGCTGCAGACCATTGAGGAGTTTCAGATCGATCCGGTCCGGCCATTCCTCACGGATATCCTGCGCAATATGGCAGCCCCCTGGAAGCGTGACCGAAAGGATAATCCGGTTGGTCAGGGTTATTGGATTCAGGCGGAGTTTGGCTCCGGTAAATCACACCTGCTCTGCTGTCTTTCCGCATTGGCGCTTGGACGGAAGGATGCCTGGGACATCGTCAAAAAGAAGGAGGACGCCTCCGGCCGCGGCAAGCGCGAGTCTCTCTACCGTTTCTGGGAGGAGGGTATCGAGGCCAAGAGCGGCAAGGGGACCAAAGGCATCTTTGTCATCGTCAAGACGCTGGTAGGAGCAGGCAGCGGCACAGTGGGTTTGACCGATAAGGGGCGTAGGCTCTCCGAGTACATCCTCGATGCGGCCAAGGAACAGATACAGGTCGAGCTCGGCAAGAACATCTCCCTTTATCCGGTGGAGCTGTTGGCCGATCGATTCATCACCGAGGACCTGGAGCGCTACCGGAAAGACCTATCCAAATTCCTGCGCGATCCGAAATTCTTCGACGAGGATGAATTCGAAGAGGTTGACGACTTTATCCGGACCATACAGCAGAACAAGACCCCGGAATACAAGCGGAGCTGCGGGAACAAGCTCTGGCGCTTTTATACCGAATACCTGAAAGTCCAGCCTCAGATCGCCGCCGAGACTGAGGACATCCTCACGCACATGACGGAAACGATTCTGGCCGAGGGGTATAGCGGGGTCCTGTTGGTGTTGGACGAGGTGTCGCTGTTCATGAAGAATCGGGACGAGGATCAGCGGACCGACGACGAAAAGACTCTGGTCGTATTATCCAACCGGCTGGCGAAAATCCACAACCTGCCTGTGTGGACCGTCTGCGCGGCCCAGCAGGCTATCGAAAGCAAGATGGGGGTCAAGAACATTATTGCCGATGACCGGCTGAAGCTGGTGAAGCTGCTCGAAGAGGACAAGGACTATTATGATATCGTTCTGGCGCGCGTCAGAGAAATCAAAGTTCCGGCAGCCATCAGTAATTATTACCTCCATTACAAACGCGGATTCACCTGGCCGAACAGCATCGGCGAGACGGACTTTCGCCACTTCTTCCCATTTCACAAGCCTGCCATTGAGGTACTACGGGCTATCACGTATGAACTGACCACGACCCGCTCCGCGATCCACTTCATGCATCAGACCCTCAAGCACCAGATTAAAAACAAGGGCCGCGAACTCATCCGCCTGTGGGAACTGTTCGACGAAGCTGTGCGATATGAAGAGGACCCGAGCGGTGTGCATGCTGGGCTGGTGGCCATTAAGACGAAACGAGAAACGGACTATCGGGCTTACGAGGCCTGCAAGCGCCAGATCGACGGTCTGACCAAGGGATACTTGAAGGTTCACCGCGACAAGGGCGTCAAGGTCATCCAGACCCTTTTCCTTTACCACATCGCCCGCACGCGACAGCAGGGTATCACGCCTGAAGAGATCGCCAACTCGGTGCTCATCGAGCGGGACACCGATGCGAATCCGGATGAAAACAACCAGCACTATGAAACCATCGCCGACAACCTCAAAAAAGAACTGCGGCAGATCGTGCAGGCTTTCGATGAGGAGAAGCGACCAAGGTACCGCTTTGATCCCGTCTTTACCGGGGTCGATCCGAGGGATGAATTCCAGAAGGCCAGAGACGAAGCGGAATCCAATGAAGCCATGCAGAAGGAGGCCTGGGACCATCTTCTGGCGCTGGATGAATGGCCGGTGCGCACCCGCCAGATGACTATAGATCTGTCCAGCGGTGTGCGGTCCACGTTCCGGGACATCGCGCCATTTATTGCGCCGTGGGAGGACAAGGGCGCAGTCCGCTCAGGGGACCAAAACCTGGATGTGGTTTGGCAGGGACGGCAGATCACGGGGCGAGTGGGCATGCGCGATCTCGGGCGAATGTTTGCGGACAATCAGCCTTTGCCGCCAATCGAAAGCGACCAGACGGATTTTGATTTCGCTGTCTATATTGGTACACGGCATGTCGCAGACACCTCGATTCTCAAACTGATCGAGCGGCGCAAGGACCCTCGCGTTCTTCTCTGGACTCCGGCGGAGCTGACCCAGGAAGAACGCGACCGGCTCATCGATTTTGCTGCCTACCGCAAACTCATTTCCGACTGGCAAGGCAAGGAAACCGAGGATGCGGTGGCGGTGGTCAACTGGGTTTCCAATGCGCTTCAATCCGATCTCGCCAAGATCGTGAAGATTGTGGATAACAGCTACGCCCGGGGCCGCGTGGACGCAATGAACAACACCCAAATGGAGTTCCGCGTGGCCGGCGAACTGGCGGCCATCTTAACGCCGTTGGTAGATCGGGTGCTTACGGCCGCCTATGTGTCCAGGGACATCAAGTTCGATCCGCCCTTCGTATTCCGCAAGGAGGAAGGGGTCAAGGTGATCAACGGCATCGTCAAGACCGGCCGGATTCCCAAGGGGGCGAAGCCCAATCAGAACATAAGCGCCGCGCAGAACTTCGGCTTCGGCTTGAACATCATGAAAAAGAGCGCCGAGAAGGAGCTGGATGTTTCGGGCAACACTTATGTGCAGGACATGTGGGCATTCGTCGATGACAAGCTGACCGACGACGGGCAAACCATGAAAATGGACACCCTTTATAAGAACTTCATGGGCATCGGTGGGCCGAAGGACTATGGGCTCACCCGGCGCATGGTTCAGCTTTACATGCTCTGCCTCGTCCGGGATGGCCGAGTGCGCGTCACCGTGGGGGCAAAGGCCGGGCTTGCCATCTCCATGCTCGATTACTCCAATATAGCGGATGTGGAGTTTTCGACCAAAGTGCTGGATGCATTGGGCGAGATTCAGAAAGTAGCCAAACCCGAGAATTGGGAAGTCTTAAGACCGTATGCGGAAAAACTGCTCGGCATCGAAATCCCGTCCACTCAGGATGACGCCATTATTTCCGAACACCGGACCAAGCTGCGGCAACTGTTCGCCCAGGAAAAGGAGTCCTCCTCACGGATAGCGAGTCGGGCTCAGAGCCTGTTTGACGCTCTCAAGTCAACCAACCCGTATGAAGCGGAACTGACGCAGGTCGCGAAACTCTTTGCCGCAAACATCGAGGGCGGCGACGACATCCACCTCCTTTTGTACGCCCTTAAAGAGGCCATGGGGTATCAGGCCTTTGATACGAACATGGCGGCGCCTGCCGAAGTGGATGATCTTGCCAATCGACTGAAAAACTACAAAGACATTCGGGCGTTCCTTGATTACGAGACCGAGCTCCGGACCGCTCATGCCTACTGCGCCATTACCCTTGGGGATCAAAAAGAACTGGCTGAGGCTCGAAAGTCTATCGAAACCGTCCGAACCAAGATTGGCAGCCTGAAGGACTATATTGATTCCGACGTCAAGCTGAAGACTGAACTCGTGGGCCATTTCCCGCCGGTCGAGGGGGAAAAGGACACGATTGCCTCGATGATCCGAGATTACTCATCCGTATACCTGCCGATGCACGAATCCGCGGTGAACAAAATTGATGGGAGCCGCAAGAAGATTCTGGATGTCATGACAGGAGCCGATATCAAGACCCTGGAAGTTCTTGACGGTGTCACAGCACTCCAACCCGCAAGCACGGACAAACTGATCGCCCGCCTGACTCAGCTTCGCGCAGAGGTGTTCGAGTGTCCTTCGCCTTCGCGGGCTTCCGTCGAGGATCACCTGCGCAACGGTCCGCTGCATGAATGCGGCTTGTCATTTGTGAATGCGTCAACCCATGTGCAAACGGCAGACGGAGCCGCCAGAAAAGCCAGCCAGTTGCTCGGCGAGGCGTTTCGGCGAAAGATGGATGTGTTCTTGAATCCTGCGGTGCGGGAACGTCTGGAGCAGGGCAAGTCTGAGCCTGCCATCTCAGGGCTCTTGGCATGTAAGACCACCGACGAACTGCGCGCATATTTTATCAAGGCGGTCCAGGAAACGCCTGATCTTGTGGACATCATTAACAAGTACCTCAAGCGCATCGTCGTGAAGAGGGTCAGAATGGCCGATTTCAGGCCCAAAACGGGCACCATCCAAAAAGATCAGGTTGGGAATGTGGCGGAGGAATTCGGCCGCTTCCTGGAATCACAGTTCACCGGTAACGAGGGAGACGACGACTCCCTTCCAATGCTTCAGTTGGAATAGGAGGCTGCGTCGATGCTTTCAAGCTGGGTCATCGAAAAATTGGAGGCATTGAAGGATGAGCAAATTCTGCTTGTCCAGGATTCGCTTCGCCTTCTTCCTGAAGCCGACGGTGCTGTCCACCGGTTCGCAAACGAGAGCGGCTTCACGGTCATCATCGCCTCCACAAATCTCGTTTTCAGGGAACTCTTTGAAAAGGCAACCGTTTCAAAAGAGACAAAGAAGCTGCTCCTTATAGATCGTGCTCCGGCCCGAAGGAGGGCCCATGCGTCCCTGACAAAAGCGCCTCCCCCCTTCTATCCGGATCTTCTTTCCAGAACAGCGGATACAGCGCGGATCGACATTAGCCTTCGGCAGTTTCTGATCGAAAAGACCGGGGACCCCAACTGGCCTCAAGAGGCGAATGATCCGCGGTTTGCGAGACTGATTACGGGCTCTATCGACGCTGTGCTGAAGGCACATGCGAGCCTACGGGTGGCTCATCCAACCAGGTTCACGGATCACGATTTCAAAACCATTGTCGCCTATTCGGCGTTGGGCGTTCCAGAAGCGGCTTTCAAGCGACCAGAGGCAAGAATCTATTGGCGTATCGCACTTATCGGGTATCCGGCTCTCGAAGAGCTCGATTCACTTGCCCCGGAGGTGGCGCGTTCCATCCGTGACGAACTTCGCAGCGCCCCGGCTCCATTCTGCTGGTTTGCGGACTCGCCGCCGGAGTTGATTGTCAGGGCTTTCTATCTTTCGACGATATTGTCCCAGCACATTGAGCACTGGAAGCTTCTCCTGACAAACATTGATCCGGACCTCAAGGCTTTCAGCGAGATGGATACATCGTTGATTGGCGAGGCCGCACCCGAACTTGTGTCGATTGATCCCCATAGGGCTGACCGTGACCTTCTGGAAGTCGAGGCGTCGCTTTCTAAGGACATGCTCAACCTTATCCTTCTCGACCAACTGAAACTTATCACGAACGGACGCTTTGCAGAGGTTATCGAGAGCGAGCATTATTCCGTTTTTATTCGTTCCTTGGCTCTTTTAGTTGGACTGGACAGTCTCCTTTCCGACACCCCGCCCCTCGCTGCTCATGAAAAACTCGGCCAGGTGCTGTTTGCGGAAGCAGATGGCAAAAAAGACCTGTTTATCGAACAACGACCATCGCAAGCCTGGGCGAACCTAAAGGCGGCATATCGTCTGGTGCGATCAATACGCGACATCCGGGATGCCTTGGATGTCGCCGTCAAGAATCTGAGCGTGAAACCAGTCTCTGAGTTGACTTTCAAGTGGTTCCGAGCCTTATGGAATGATCGTCGTGTCAACCGCTTGGAGTTCTATCTGTCTGCTCTGGAGCGACTGGTGTTTAGTATGGATTTTCTCCCGCGTCCGGCAAACGACCTGCCACCAGCGTTCCTGGCCGCACAGGAACGGATTCGAGAACGCGTAGGCTTGCTGAGGGACGAGATTCAAAAGACGCTTTCAGTTTTGAATGTCCGATACCAGGAACTGGTGGCCGCACAATACAAATCATGGGTTGCTTCGGATTCATCGGAAGTAAGGTTGACCAGCCAGTTCTTGCGGCGCTGCGTAAAGCCCAATTGGGACCCACAAAGCGAGAAGGCAGTGGTGTTTGTGTTCGACGGCATGCGTTACGACATATGGGACGAGCTGGTCAGGCCCATTTTTGAGGATCGCATGGAGATCATCGCGGATCACCCAGCCACGTCCCTCTTACCTTCAGAAACTCACATCAGCAGAAAAGCCATTTTTGCAGGGACCTTCCCCGAGTCCTTCGATACAAGACGCGGCGAGGACGCGCTGCTTAAAGAGGCTATGCAACGAGAATTCGGGTATACAGGGGATGTTGAAGTCGTGGCCCCCGATGGCATGGGAACAGGCGAGACCGTGCGATATCGCGCAGGCAATATCGATTTTTTCATATTCGAACTTTGTGACAAGGAGCTCCATAAGATTCCCGTGAAGACGCTGCCCGATGGACGGTGCGTTCCTGGCCGCCCGCTGGCGTTCATCTATCAGCAGCATATCAAGGACATCATCGACACCGAGGTTATGGCCATTATTCGTGGTTTAACGCCTGATACCAAGGTGTTTGTGGTTGCCGACCATGGATTTGGCGCTATCGGTCGCGAGCGCATCCGAGTTGATCTTCCGTGGCTGAATGAGCCCAATGATTGTTTTTATCTGAACGCATGGCTCAGGCAGACACTCAGCAGCGTGGGTGCACCCCGAAAGGTACGCGATAACGTTTTGGAGTTTTCGGTCAGCGAATTGCGGATGCCTGATTCCGGAGAGGCATATGACCGGGCCACGAAACAGAGTTGGCAGAAAAAGTTTGAATCGATCATTTTTCCCAAAACGGGCTATGCCTTGGCTCGGCCAAAGGCCAACTTCAATCCTGATGCATATTCGCACGGCGGGATTTCGATCCAGGAAATGCTTGTGCCGATGCTTGCCATGCGAGTGAAAACGCCGGAGGAAGGCTTGCTGGTCCTTGGTTCAATTGCCGGGCCCGCGGAACTCATTGAAGGGGAAGAAGCCGAGTTTAAGATGCCAGTTGAACTTACGGAATCTCATAAACATAAAGAGCTTCGAATAGAGGTACAAGCCGTCTATCAGAACAAGGAATCAACACCAGCCCTGTCTTCATTAGTTCAATATGTCGCTGCCGCGGGAGGAGAAGTCGTCTTCCGGTTTGTACCTGATGCAACCGACGCTTCGGACGAAGAACGTAAAACAGGCATTATGGAGAGGACGCTGAGGATCAGCGTTACCTATCGTGAGGCGCAGCGCATGGTGAGAAAGGCGCGATCTATTCGCTTCTCTATGCGCCTGAATTCTGAAAAGATCGTCCGCCGCGTACCAGCGCATCTTGGGAAAATATTAGGCTTGACGCCAAGGAGCATGAAGTGATGCCGGATTTCAAAACGTCACCCAAATCGACATGTCCGGCATGCTACCGAAAATCGATCCTGGCGCTTCTTATGTCGTGGGTGGAGGACTGCGGATGAACCTAAAGCTCAAAGAGGTCTTCAGAGGCAAGGTCGTCAACAAGGCTCATACGATTAACACGGGTGTTGACGAGTTTCCTCGCTATGTTCTGGAGTACCTTATCGACAACTACTGCTCCGAGGATACCTTCCACGAGGACATGGAAAAGGTCGTCAGAAGGTTGAAAGAGACTTTCGTCTACGGGGCGGAGGCTGAGAAGATCAGGCATTACATCCGGGAAAACCGCAGCCATTCCGTGATCGCAAGTCTGGAGGCTCGACTGGTAGAAACGGAGGATAAGTATTGGGGGACGATTTCCGCCATCAATGAGAATTTTGTAAACATACCGGAGAGCATCGTCCGTCAATATCCCATGCTGCTCTCGGGCGGGATGTGGGGCACTATCGATCTGACTTACGACGAGACAGAAATACACAATAAAAAAATCAGGCCCTTCAAAATCACAGCATTTACGCCCTTTCAGGTGAGCGTTATCAATCTGGATGAGTTCATAGAACGTCGAAGGGAGTTTTCCACTGACGAGTGGATCGATGTTTTGGTGAATTCCTGTGGCCTGGACCCGGAGGGGATGACCCGGCGACAGAAGTTGCTCTACCTATGCCGCTGCATTCCCCTCGTGGAAACCAACGTCAACATGGTGGAACTCGCACCTCGGGAAACCGGCAAGACCTATCTTTATCGTAATATCTCATATTACGCCCATGTGCTGTCTGGCGGTAAAGCAACTCCAGCCCAGCTTTTCATTAATCTGAATAACGGAAGGATTGGCGAGGTCGGTGTTCGGGATGCCGTTGTGTTCGATGAGATCGCAAATACCGATTTCACGGACCCCAGGTCTTTCGTAAGTATTATGCAGGGGTACATGCAAGACGCCAAATTCAGCAGAGGGAAGAAAGAAATTCTTGCCTTCGCCAGTTTGGTGTTCGTGGGCAACCTGGACGTCCAGGGAGACCTGCCCCACGAGAAATACTACCACCTCTTTGAGCCGCTACCCGATTTCCTGCAGGTGATTGCGTTTTTGGACCGAATCCATGGCTACCTGCCTGGTTGGGAAATCCCGAAATTGGCTCCCAACAGTTACTCGAAAGATTATGGGTTCATCACGGATTATTTTTGCGAAATCATGCACGAGCTCCGGCGCGTTGACCTGCTGGGCGCGGTTCGCTCGCGTTTTGAAGTAGTGGATCACGCTCGAAGGGCGCACGGTGTCTCGGGCCGAGACCAACGGGCTGTGATGAAGACCACATCGGGATTACTGAAGCTGCTTCATCCTGACGGTCAAGTTTCCGAGGAGGGACTTCAAGATATCCTCAGTTTGTCCTGCGAACTGCGTCAACGGGTACGAGACCAGCTCCATCTGATTGCGCCTGGCGAGTATGACCGTATTTCTTTAGGAGCCCTGATGCGGCCGTCGGGTAAGCAAGTTGTGCCTGAGCTTCCTGATAGTAATCGTGTTCAGCGAGTTGCACTTCCTGAGAAGCCTTCCGTGGGTGAGGTCATAGGCTTGGCTGTCGAAGGGGACCACGGTTGCATCTTGCATTTTGAGATGCAGGCGACCAAGGGGTCCGGACGCATTGTACCGCTCGGGTCGATCCAGAGGGTTATGAGGGAAAGCATCGAGGCGGCAGCTCAATACATCCGTGCGAAGCATGAGGACCTCGGGATAACTGCCGAATGGCGAAAGAGTTTTGATGTTGCGGTCTTGGCGACCTTCATGGGCGTGCCCAAGGAAGGGTCGTCCGCCGGCATCACAATCGTTGCCGGGATTGTGTCGGCCTTGAAAAAGGTCCCCGTGCGAAATGACCTCGCCATGACCGGGGAGATTACGATCATGGGGAAGGTTCTCCCGGTGGGTGGCATTCAACAGAAGGTCAGGGCTGCCTACGATGCCGGAGTCAAGGAGGTTCTTTTGCCTGCTGATAATCTGAAAGAAGCGGAAGGGTTACCTTCCTATGTGCTCGACGGGATCAAGTTGACTCCGGTAAGTACCATTAGCAAGGTCATCGAGATGTCTTTGGTCAATAATTTAAATGGAGGTATGCAAAATGGCCCGCGCTGATTTGCTGATAGAGCTTGTGCGAGCGGGGGCACGTGGGGAGCAGCCTTTATTCCGCAAGGCTCTTGAGGCCGTCATTGCGGAGGAACGCGCTAAACAGCACCACATTTTAGCGGATCGCCTCACAGGCTATTTGAATCAATCCGAGCCCTCGAAGCCGGTTTCTACTCCGACGTACCGTAACGGCCTGACGACGAACCTTTTCTTTGAACTCAATCCGACACGCAGAATGGATGATCTTATCCTATCGGATGTCATTACATCCGCCTGTAAGGAATTGGTCGAAGAGCAAAATAGAGCTGACCTTCTTCGCTCTCATAACCTTGAGCCAAGGCATAGAATCCTACTCGCCGGCCCCCCAGGAAACGGGAAGACATCATTGTCGGAGGCTCTGGCTACTGAGTTGGCTGTTCCACTTCTGGTCGTTCGATATGAATCTGTAATCGCCAGCTACCTCGGAGAGACGGCTGTCAGGCTGTCCCGTTTATTCGAACAGGTTCGAACCCGCCAATGCGTTTTGTTTTTCGATGAATTTGATGTCGTCGGCAAGGAACGAGGTGACATCCATGAAACAGGTGAAATCAAGCGTGTCGTGAGTTCACTTCTTCTTCAGGTTGATGCACTGCCCAGTTATGTGGTCGTAGTAACGGCAACGAATCACCCCGAGCTTTTGGATCGAGCTGTATGGCGACGTTTTCAAATACGATTGGAGCTTCCCGCTCCTACGCACAAACAAGCCGAGGAGTGGTTCCGTCGATTCGAAGACCGAATGGGCGAGAAACTCGGTGTATCCGTAAGCACGCTGGCAAAGAGCTTGAGAGGAGCTAACTTCTCGGAACTTGAACAGTTTGGTCAGGATATTCAGCGTCGCTATGTCCTCTCTCTTCCACAGGCAAACATGCAGCAGATTATCAAAGAACGGCTAAATCAGTGGGAACACCGATACAGCCTTACCTCTGATAATCAGGAGGACAGCAATGACTGAACGTCCACTGCTCATCCTTCCCACCCCGACTGAGCCTGCAAAGAGAAGTAAGAAAACTGGCGGCGGTGGGCGACCGCATCTGCCATCGCGCGACAGACAAGCAGAGCGCTTAACGCCAAGATTTACAGTTCTTCAGGAAACGTTAGATGCGAAGCGAGCTCGGCTACGAACTGAATCTTCAGGGGTAATCCCGGAAGAGGTCATAGTGCTCGAAACAGTCGGTCCCGTTGACAATTTCATAGTGGCGGTGCGCAACATCGAAGGATTGGAATGGCTTGGTGAGGTTGAAGAAGAAGATATTCCACCTGACGACGACTTTTTTGTTACGGACAGTCATGGCGCCCCCAAAGCAGAAAAAATGTTCAGAGGAAGGTTGTTTCTCGTTTTGTCTAATCACCAGGCTCTGCAACAGATGTTATCGCTTTGGAATTCCTGGCGGACCGGCCAGGAACTTTCTTGGGGCTTTGGCAAGTGGTCCGAGTTATTTTCACAGCTCCGCGATGTTCGACCATGGGGTGTGCGTGACCGTCTATACGAGACTGGAGTGCTTGATGACTGGAAAGAACGAGTCGAGCATAATGCAGAATTGATTCCATGTGAGATCGAACTGTGGTTTCGGGCTGACCATAGACGGCGACGTTTAGCACGGGATCGTGTCGCTTCAATCGTTCAATCCCTGCAGGGTGTAGTCCAAAACGAAGCCCTTATAGAAGAAATCGGGTACCACGCGTTACTTGCCCAACTACCCATAGGCTCAGTGAGTCCACTAATAGTAGAGGCGGGCCAGGAATCATCTCTTGTCCAATGCGAGCAGATTCAATTTTTCCGTGCTTCTGGACAGATGGCTGGAATTGTACTTGAGGATGAACGGACGGGTGACGCTCGGGCCATACAACCGTCGATCACACCACTGGGTGAACCTGTTGTGGCGTTATTTGATGGTCTTCCGCTACAAGGCCATCGGCGGCTGTCGGATCGACTCATCATTGACGATCCGGACGGATTTGAAGCTTATTACCAGGCATCTGAACGACGCCATGGAACTGCCATGGCATCGCTGATCATCCACGGCGATTTAGATGCAAATGAGCCTCCAATAAATCGTCGCCTTTATGTACGACCGATCCTCCGACCCGATCAGAGGGATTGGAGACAACCAAGACAGGAGACCGCGCCCGAAAACACCCTGGTTCTTGATCTGATTCATCGTGCGGTACGACGGCTCTTCGAGGGGGACGGCGAAGGCCCTGCGGTTGCGCGCCAAGTCTGCGTAATAAACCTTTCTATAGGAATTCGGGATCGGTTGTTCGAGAGCACCATGAGTCCCCTTGCGCGGCTTTTGGATTGGCTTTCATGGAAATACCAAGTTCTCTTCGTCGTCAGCGCCGGCAATCACGCACATTCGATTGTATGTGATGCCCCGAGGGCTCAGGTTAGTACCCTTTCTCCCCAAGACTTGCAGGCTCAAGTGATAGAGGCTGTTGCTACGGACGCTCGACACAGAAGATTGCTCTCGCCAGCAGAAGCGGTGAATGCTTTGACTGTCGGGGCTATTCACAGTGACGCATCAACTGGACAAGCAGTCGCGCGAGCAATCCAGCCATATTGCGCTGATGGTCTGCCAAGCATCGTAAACGCGCAAGGTATGGGATATAGGAGGGCTATAAAACCTGAAATCCTGTTGGCTGGTGGGAGAACGGTTCTGATCGAAAGCCTCCACCAACAAAGTCCAAATGCCACCTTCGATATATATACACAAGCAAGGCAACCTGGTCAGCGTGTAGCGGCTCCGGGCCCAACGCCGGGTGATCTCTCTTTTAGCTGGTATGGACGGGGGACGAGTAACGCTACAGCTCTCGCAAGCCGAACTGCTACTCACCTATATGATGTTCTTGATGAATTGCGCCAGGGAGCTGGTGGTGACATCGTTGAAACCGTTCCATATGCAGTTTGGTTGAAAGCATTGCTCGTGCACGGAGCCAATTGGGGGAACGCGGGGGATGTTCTCACACAGATACTAAGAAACTCGCGCAACAGCCGTCAATTCAAGGAATATATTACCCGGCTCATCGGTTATGGGATGATCGATCCTGCGCGTGTGAGTGAATGCACAGAATACAGAGTGACTGCCATAGGTGGTGGGCTTCTCCAAAACGACCAAGCTCATGTTCATCGAGTTCCATTGCCACCTTCACTTAGTTCGCAACGATGTTGGCGGCGACTCGTAATCACCCTGGCCTGGATAACCCCGGTCAATCCACTTCACCAATCTTGGCGTCGTGCTGACCTTTGGTTCACGCCTCCTGCCGATTCGCTTCAAGTATCAAGAGCGCAGGCGGATTGGCGGGCCGTTCAAAGAGGAACTGTTCAACATGAAATCTTGGAGGGCGACCGTGCTGCTGTGTTTATTGACGGAGCTAACCTTGAAATTCAAGTTAGTTGCCGATCAGATGCTGGCGTTCTTGAGGACGCGGTGCCTTATGCCATCGCTGCGACCTTGGAGGTGGCTGAAGAAATTGGCATCGATATCTACAGTGAAGTTGCTGTTAGGATTCATGCAGCCCGTATCCGAGTAGCTTCTGGTGAACGGAGTGCGTGATTGGGGATTCAAGATTTGGAACTAATTGAGGAAAGACAGTTTGAATTTCAGTCACCCGAACAGATTCGGCCTGAATATCTCATCGGCGTCTGGGAACATGCCGATGGGGGGCACAGCGTGATGATACGCCTCCATCCGCTGGGCATCTTTGGAACCAACAACTGTTTTTACGGAACCGATGGAGCGAATTTCCGCTGAATTTGGAAGAAAGTGTTTTAGAGGGTGTAATGGCCTCTAAGTCCAACACAAAATCATTAGTTTGTTTCGCCAATAGTCGAAAGACAGGTGGTCGTTGTGTCGCCGGAAAAGAATGGCGTGCTGGGAGACCTGGTGCCTGGATACGGCCGATTAGCCATCGTTCAACTCATGAACTTTCGATAAAGGAGTGCTGTTTTAAAGATGGTCGAGTTCCCGCTTTGCTTGACATTGTTGATATCGAATTTGATTGCCATCAACCGGCACCACATCAAAAAGAGAACCATCGGATTGATCCTGGATATTATTGGCAAAAGCAGGGAAAACTATCTTGGACGGATTTGCATAAATGGACTGACAGCCCGGCAACGCTTTGGACGATAGGTGAAAGCAGCTATTCAGGCTGCAACAACAGAATCGCTCTGGACGATGCTGATGGATCTTCCCTCTACTTGATAGCGATTGACACTGTGAAATTGACAGTCGGGAAAAAAGCTCCTGAATACCCAGATTCCAAACGCGCAGTGCGGTGCAGTTTTCGTCACAAGAATATCTATTATCTGATGGATGTTACCGACCCAGAGATCGAGCGCAATTATCTTTCTAAGCCTGATGGTGCTTATGAAATTAATAATCCGGTCTTGTGTGTTAGTTTGGGTGATGAATATCAAGGGTACTATTACAAACTTGTTGCGGGAATAATGTTTGAGGAACGCTTTTAATGCCAGATCCACTTTACACAATTGGACATTCAAACCATCCGATGGTGCAATTTTTATCCTTGTTGAGGGGATGTGGTATCACCGCCGTGGCTGACGTTCGCTCCCAACCATACAGCCGTCATTATCCTCAATTTTCTCAAGGCGCTCTGAAAATATCGCTCCAGGAGGCCGGTATTGCATATGTTTTTTTGGGGAAGGAATTAGGAGCGAGGAGTGAGAATCCGTCCTGCTATCGCCACGGCAAGGTTAGCTACGAACTACTTGCAAAAGAGCCTTTGTTTTCAGAAGGTCTTAATCGGCTTCGCAAGGGAATGGAAAACCACCGCATTGCAATAATGTGTTCAGAAAAAGACCCTTTGAATTGTCATCGGGCGATTCTTGTAGCTCGTAGACTTTATGAAAATGGCACATCGGTTGAGCACATACTGGCTGATGGGCATTTGGAATCTCATGCCGATTTAGAGTCTCGAATGCTTAAGATCCTGAAAATGGCTGAAGTGGAACTATTTCGTACACGTGAGGAGATATTGTCCGAAGCCTATGAGCGGCATGGCGAAGACATTGCCTATCAAGATGACGCAATGCGCATTAAAGAACATCATGAGGAAGATCTTCCATGAGAGTTTATACCATTGGTTTCACCAAAAAGAGCGCCGAGCAATTCTTTACACGGTTAAAACAACCCGGCCTGGTTAGGCTACTTGATGTCAGATTGAATAACGTCTCTCAATTGGCCGGATTCACCAAAAGGGATGATTTGCGATTTTTTCTAAAAGAAATAAACAAAATTGAATACTTGCATTTGAAGGAACTTGCCCCAACTCAGGATATTTTGGATGCATTTAAGAAAAACAATGGAGATTGGGGTACATATGAACGGCAATTTCTCGCTCTTATGGCGGAGAGGAAAATAGCGGAAAGCGTCGCAAGAGAGGTTATTGACGGGGGTTGTTTTTTATGTAGTGAAGCCACACCTGAACACTGTCATAGGCGACTTGTGGCCGAGTACTTGAGGGATTGCTGGGGTAATCTTGAAATTAAACATTTGTGAAAATGGTTAGATTGAATGTTTCCGAACTGCTCGGTGTTAAAGGGAATTATGGAGTCAATCAGGAAATTCTCATAGGGAGCGCTTTATAGCTCTGACATTTAAATCTGAAGGGGTGTTGATATGTCGAATGATCCGAGCATAATCAACGCGGACGATCAAAAACTCGTTACATACATTCTATCGGCAAAAAATCGGGTTGTGTTCGTGGCTCCCGGAGTATCAGAGGCGGTCTCCCAGGTGCTGGTTGAAAAATGGACCGAACTTGGCCCGCATGCAGTTCAGGTGATCCTTGATGTGGACCCCGAAGTTTCGCGCCTGGGTTATGGAACTCTGGATGGCTTAAAAATAATTCGAGATTGTGCCGAAAGACTGCAAACGATGATCTGCCACCACCCTGGTATACGGATCGGGCTTCTAATCGCCGATGAAACGACCCTGGTATATAGTCCGACACCCCTTCTTGTTGAAGCCGGTTCTTCTCAACCCGAACGTCCGAACGCCATACAGCTCACCGCACCACCTCCGGAACTTCTCCGCGATATAGGACTTGGTCAGCGCGGAGGTGGGGATCGTGTTATTGGGTTAGAAGGTGTGGAGTCATCCACAATTCAGAGAGTTGAGGCGAACCTTAAAGCGAATCCCCCTGTCAAATTTGACCTCGCCCGCAAAGTGCGCGTATTTACGTCCAGGTTTCAGTTTGTTGAATTGGAAATGACAGGCATCTACATTTCAAGGAAGCGTGTACCCATACCCAGCAGTCTCATTGGATTAACACGAAATCGAGAAGTTCAGTCCCAGTTTCATGCCCACTTCAATTTGGTGAATCAAGAAAAGCTTGAGGTTAAAGTCGACGACAAACGTATTTTGACAGAAAAGTCATTGCACAATGCGCGTCAAGAAATCATCCGAAGGTTTCTAATACCACTGAAGGGCTATGGAATGGTCGTGCTCAGAGTAAACAAGGAAGCCCTCATTGAAGCTGTGGAGGAACTCAGAGTCGACGTTGCTGCTTTTCAAAGTGGCGTCAAAGATAGTCTTCAGAAATGTATGGATGCGAACATAGCGGCGCTTGTGGACGGTCTTTTTCCTGCCGTCAAACAGAATCCGCCGGATAAATACACCAAATATCATGGAAGGAATATTCCGGAGGAAGATCTTAAGAGGATGCTCGACAATGATATCCGTCGTGCCTTCGGCGAAGCCAACTTGCTTGTTCAAGATATGCGCATTTCATTAGTATTCAAGGACTTAACCTACGAATCCTTGAAGGACGAGTCGTTCCTTGAGCTGGCGCGCAAAGCCATCCCAGGACTCGATAGCCTGCATGATGAATTTGTGGCAGCGAAAGCTCATCAAGAAGATCTGACGGCTAACTGACTTCAAAGGATTTAAGTGGTTGGCAAAAGTGCATCTGTCACAGACTTATGGCTCGACTTGCTACACCCCCTTTGGTAAGGTGGGCTGGAAAATGGGATTGTCAGGATTTCCGGCCTGCCGGAGGCCACATGCTCTTTGATAGCTTATTGAATCACAACGGTTTTCGGTTAACAGCCGGAGAACGAGAACGGTTATGAANAGGGTTGCACATGGGGAGCCAGACAAAAATACGGTCGATGAAGCACCGATTTTATTTAAAAGGAAGCCTTGAGCAAGAACAGCTCAGGGCTTTTTCTTTGTCAAAACGTTTCCGGCCCCTTCCAGCTTCTTCCCCGCCCGCCCGGCCATCTCTGTTTTTGGCCGGTTTTTACTGTACCTGGACATAACCCCATGGTTGCGCCGCTATCTGACTGACCGTAGGCCGCATGCCGCCCCGTGATGCGAGGCGCTCCTTGCCTCCAGCCTTTGCCGGCGCCGGATTGCCAACCCCGTTTCCTACCGACTCCGCAAGGCCTGGATTGAAAGTGAGTGAATTCAGGTAAACCCAAGCAGGCCAAAGGCGAGCGGTCCTTGACAAACCGGCACTTTGGTAATACATTGGATGCACAATGAATAACCTGGAGGCGCACCATGATCAAAAGACTGACCAAACACGGGAATAGCCTCGCGCTGGTGATTGACCGGGCCGTGCTGGAGCTTCTGAAGATCAATAAGGAAACCCCTTTGGAAATTTCCACAGACGGCCAGTCACTGGTGATCACACCGCTCAGGGACACAGATCAGGATGTAACCTTCAAGGAAGCGCTCGAATCGGTGAACACCCGCTACGGGCGGGCACTCAAACGGCTGGCGGAATAGGGCGTGCATCCGATCTTTCTATCATTTGCAGAGGTCCTCGACATTCACCAGGATCAGATCGAACGCTACGGCGGAGAACCCGGCATACGTGACCGCGGGCTTTTGCAGAGCGCCATCGCAACGCCGGCGGCCGGATTCGGTGGGCGCTACCTCCACCAGGACCTGTTCGCGATGGCTTCCGCCTACCTGTTCCACATCGTCAAAAATCATCCCTTCATAGACGGCAACAAGCGCACCGGAGCTGTAGCAGCTCTCGTCTTCATGCTTCTGAATGGAATTCAGGTAGGAATCAATGAGGATGACTTGGAAAGAGCCGTACTAGCCGTAGCCGAGGGGAAATGGGACAAGGCGCTCGTCACCGAGTTCATCAGGAAAAACTCCCGACTTGACAGAAAATAGCTGATAAGCCATCCCCTGACCACCTATCAAAAATGGGCAAAGAACACGTCGTATCAGCAATTCTTCCGGCTGCAGGTTCCAGTGGATTGCCGTCGGCTGGGTGCATCGAAAAGGATCTTTCTGGTATTATGTGAGATTATTTCCGCATTTTCTTGCGCCGGGGTCTTGTTGGCCAGCAAAGCGCTGAAAATTGTAGGAACAGGTACACGCGGTTTCTGGAACCTCACCCACATTGACACAGAGGGAGCGTCTTGACCGTTGAGGACACCGTGGTCCGCGGCCGGCTCTTCGAGACATCCTCCGGCATCCCGATCCTGGAGGTTCCGGAGAACGACATCCTTGCCGTAGGGACCACCAAGCCACTCGCCGACTTGCCCCCGAATCGGACAGGGACGCGGTGCATGTGGCACAAGTCGAAGGATCTGAGGCGCTTACGGAGAAAAGGCTTGATGCATTCGGGGTCTGTCAAGACAATCCCTTATGACGCCTCACGTTGAGCGCCTTCCATTCGAGCAGCGGCTGGGATTGTATGCGTCGCTGAAGAGATTCATCGGCGGTCAAAAGCGTGGGGTCGATCACCCCTTGTTCCAGCAGCAGGTCCAAGAACTTACGCTCGGGATCCGTAAAGGGCAGCACTGCGGATAGACGTTCACGGCATTCCCTTACAAGACGCATCCCGTATTCGGCTGATTCCGCTTGGACCTCGGCCGCATTGACGCGCAGCGTAGGGATCAACTGCCTGGCCAAATCCATGGCGTCGAAGTCCACATCGCCCGAGGAGACCGTCCTCCAATCCTTCCTGTTCATCGCGCCGTAGACCACGAACCCGATGCGAAGGAGGTGGGAATCGAGGTTGTCCATTCGGAGAATCCGATGGCTGTCGAACAGGTCCCGCGCCTGTCTGCGCGCCAANAACGCCGCGAGCTTCCCGGCCGCCAGTTCATGGTGATCCAGCACGGGAATGCTCGTGGCCCTCCAAGTCCCGATGGGATGAGAGTCGCGGGTTGTCACCGGCCAAAGCGGGACACGGAACATGAAGTTGATGTCAACTTCGAGGTTACCGCTCCGGCCGGATGCGTTTTCATACCGCAATGACCACTTGCCTCCAGCGTGTTCTTCAGGCATCCGCCTGACTGTGAAACCCTCCCGAGCGAGGACTGCTTGAACAGCCTGCTCGACCTTGGGACGTTCGGCGAGCATGCCGTCACGATCTTCGGCTCCCACGTAGTTCAGATCGATGTCGACGGAGAGCCGGGGAACATCGAAGACGAAAAGATTCAAGGCCGTGCCGCCTTTGAGTACCAGCTTCTCTTTGAGAAAGGGGTGACTTCGCAAAGCGTCCAGCAACCCAAGCAGGTAGGCGACCTTTTCGAGCACATCCGGCCTGAAACCCGTCGATTCAGCTTCGGCGGCCAGCTTCTCGGGGGATATCTTCATAATACCTCTCCCCACGCCCGTTCGAGCACTTCCCTTGGAACCACCAAGTTCCATTTTGACACGAGGCGACCGCATGTCCGCTTGGCGCGGTTCAGATAATGCGGTTGCCGGGGTCGCAGATCGTGAAGCGCCTTGAGGTGACGGTCCTCCACCATCAACGGTTCGCGATGCTGTTCGAGAAAAAACCCCACCTTCGCGCCGGTGGTCGCGTTTCCGAGCAGGAGCGCATACTCCACGACCTTGTCGAGGTCGAAGAATTCGACGGACTCCAGCGACCGCCAGATTTCCTCCCAGCTTCCCGAAAGGTCCGGACGATTCAGGACGTCCACCAATGTCCGCTCCAGACTCGCGACCCGTAGCTCCATACCGGCGCGCTCTGCGGTCAAAACGCCGACATGGATTTTCCCTGCGCGGAGGAGAGAGTGTGGAAACCTCGTCCCCCGGAAAACATGGGAGCGGAACGTCAGATGTCCGAGTGGTCGGGATGCCGAATAAGTGATGTGGGCATGAACCGAGTAAGCCTTTCCGTGAAACTCCAGTGCCGTGTGATGTGACAACACCGAATCCGGCGTCAGTTTCGCGGCGACGAGGAATGGATCGACCGGATACGAATCGGGGTCGGCTCCCGACGGGATGACGGCGTACAACCCGCGGCGTACCCGAACGACGCGTCCGGCCTTCTGGTGGTACGCCAGGAGCGCCTCCTGCGTGCGCACGCCGACTTCACCGTGGGACGACAGATGGTTGGCCAGATCGTCTCCGGTGAAAACCGGGTGCTTTCGGAANAACTCATCATGTTTCATCTTTGGCATCCTTGACTTGGTTTCACGTTACCCACAGCAATGTTATGGGTTTTGAGTCAAAATGTCAAGTGTAAAGTCGGGTTTATTGACAATCTCACGCGAAACCCATATGAAATTATGGGTTTCATACGTGCGCGTCAAGTGCCGAACGCCCCGTCGACGTTCCCTCCCAGCCTCCGATAGATAACCCCAGGGGCGGGCGCTTCCCGCCACACGGCGCGAATGTCGCGCCCACAAGGGCAAGAAAAATCCGCAGGACAGCGGATTTGGACGGCCAAAGGCCGCCCGAGGGGGAAGCCATGCAAGGCGAGCATCAAACCGAGAGGACCCCGGTGGAAACACGATCCAATCCGAAATCCAAGAACCCGGCAGCTGATGCGGGAGCTGAGCCGTCGCCGCTTTCAGCGGACGGTCTGGTGCTCGTCCCGCTTGCCGCCGCCGCGGACGAGGGACTGGACCTGCCCGTGGAGCAGGTGCTTCACCTCGAGTGGGACGCGCCGGCCTTCTCGCCACGGGGCAACTCTCTCGTCCTTCCCGCGTTCCAGTCCATCGAACTCCTCCGCGATTACCGCCGGGCCGAACAGGCCATCGCCAAGCGCTGGGCCACGCCGTTCAGGCTCCTCAAGGTCGGCGGCGCGTTCGGCCAGAAGATGGTCATGCCCGATCAGAAGATGCACGAACAGGTCCGCGACATGGTCAACAAGATGGACCTCAAGAGCGGCTTGGTCGTCCCTTTCTACGTCACGGTCGAGACCCACGGCACCGAGGGGCAGGTCCTCAACGTCGAGGACAAGGTCAAGGAGGTGAAGGAGGACATCGTGGTCAAAGTACTCGAAGACGGCTTCGAGTTCGAAGGCCGGCGCTATAAGTCCCTCTCGGCCATTGCCAGGGCAGCACCGGCTCCCAGTGGAACGGGTTCATCTTCTTCGGCCTCAAACCCCCAGTGACGACCCAGAAACACCAGGAGACGATCCCATGAAGAACGGTGCCGTCGCAAATCGGGAGAGCATCCGTTGCGCCGTTTGCACGCGTAAATCGACCGAAGAGGGCCTCGAACAGGACTTCAACAGCCTCGACGCCCAGAGGGAAGAATGCTGCAAGACCACGCCCAGAGCTTGGGAACAGACCTCAGTTCTTTTTGCCTCATGGCGCTCTTACGCGGAGTGCAATGGGGAAGCGGGGGGTGATGTCCGCAAGTTAGGTCCAATGCTCAGTAAACGAGGTTTCCTGCCCGAGCGTCTTGGATGCCCCCAATGACCCAATCCTCAATCTTCACTGGCTGGCCGCCAACGCCAAGGTCGAAGAGGAAGGAGATAAAGGCAGAGGCGGCTCGCAAACGGATCACGTGCTAGTGATCGCCGTAATCGAGCCACTGCGTGATCGCCTTAATGAGGCCACTTGGTGATCGGCGTAATGGGGCAACTCGATCCGACACGATACCCCGAAAGACCCCCATCCGGGGGAAGCGTTCAGACCCCGCCACGTCTGCGGGAGATCCCGCCTGCTTCCATTCGTTCAATCCTGAAACAAAATTCTTGCGCAAACCCTTGTCTGGTGCTAATAAAAAGAGCATTCCTCAAGGCCCATTTTTCACAAATAATAAAGTCTATTTCAGTTTTATTAACGTCGGTCAAAACATGGACAATTCTGGCCTGCAGAAAAATGGCCAAGATTGGCGGCTCCTGAGCATAGCCCTTTCCGAGCAATGCGGCGCCTGGCGCTCGTATATGACAAAATAAAACCGTCAGGCCTGCTCGCGAAAATGAATCAAGGACTCTGGGATGTTGGGATATATGGACCCGTGGAAATTTCATAATAAATCCATCTATTTTCGGAGCATGGCGCCAATCTTCATCATTTCGGAGTGGAGCCACCCAACGAATCAAATATAGGTAGAATGGGAAATCTGGCGCGTTATCTGCAGCTCGAGTTCTCTCGCCACAAGCCTCCTGGGTGGTCCTGCACTTCGGAGGTTGCGGTCACGCCGCCTGAACTTTGCAAGCTCTTGGGGTTTACGCCTAAAACGGATGTCTTGTTGGCAAATGCCGACGGGTCACGCCGGTATTGGATTGAATTTGAAGTAAGCAGAGCGGACCCCGTGGCAAATCACGCGAAATTTGCCGCTACACATTTGTTCAGTCCACAATCCGATACGGATGTATTTGTTTCCATGGTCAGTCCCCATGTGGCAACAGGGCGTAGAAATCTGGGAGCAACCGCCATTTCTCTAATGCGTCATGTGGGCATGAATGCTTTTCAAACGACCTTATTGCCTCGATATTCACCTCAAGAAGTTAAGCATCTCAATCAAATGCCGTTTCATGAATTACGTGGAAGACATATTGATATCTCTTCTGAAATCTTAAGAGTTTTTGATATATCAAAACCGTTAATTTCTTTTGAGAGGTCCAGAATTCACTTCGTAGCAAATTTGCTGGAGGTGATTCTGAATATCAGATCATGGAACACTGAGATCCAGAATAACAGCAACAAGCTATTGTGGGGAAAAAGAATAGTTAAATATTTCGTATTTGATAATAGATTAAAATGGTTTGCACCAAGTAAGTACTGTGCATTTACATTCATTAATCCTGATGCCAATTTAATGTCATCTCGGTTGAAAATTTCGGATCTCAACGGCATGTCGATCAAGCGGTATTCAAGCATCGAACGTAATAACTGGCAGTTTGACGGACAGCGAGCCAAAAATCATCTGATTCACAACTTGGGGATGGTCTTAATAGAAGCTGAAGAGGATAGCAAAATTTGGGAACGCTTTCAAAGATGGCTTGGTGACAATTCAGATTCAATTACAGTTCATCCTTCCCGTCCCAAGTTTATTCTTTTTCCTTAAACGTCCGGCTTCGCTCAGGGGGGGAATTCAACCCCTCAGTGCGTAGCCCGTTACATTGCAAGGCGGAAACCGATACTACAGGCATAGGTTTACCAGTCGGAGCCAGCACAAATTGCATATTTTAGACAGACGAAAATTTCTTAAGCAGTAATAACTAATGCTCATCCTAAATGCTCTTCAACTGCAGACAGAGGGCACCAGACCATTTCCGAGTGGATACCTCACCCGCGACGAACTGGAAGTCCTAGGCCGAATCGTCAAAACCTACCTCCCTCCGGCCGAAGACCGCGGCCTCCGCACTCAAAACGGCATCATGAGCAAAAGTATCCCGGTCGGAATATCATTACAGTGAACATAAGAAAATTATTCGTCTTGTAATATCAAAACCAGAGTATCTTTTTCGTATTTGATCCTAAAAAGCCTCTGTCCGTCAGTGCTGCCATCTTTTGATTGAGAAAAATAAGAGCAATAGGGCGAGCCGGGAGGCGATTGAATATAAAAGGATCTGCCGTCGCTGGATCGCCTGAGTGTTGCCTGCCATTTCTCGCCGTTCATTTTCACTCGCACGAGTTTCTCTCCTCCCGGGGGGAGCCGGCGAGCCCCAAGAAGCAGTTCTGCGAGCTCAGGGCGAAGCTTGAAGGTGCTTTCCGTAACATCCGGGCCGGCATACACAGTCTGCCGAAGGGCCTTCCGCCTGAAATATTCAGCCAGGGCGAATGTGGCCCGGTCGCGCACAAGCATCCTGAAATGATCGTTCATCCAGAAGGGATGGACGGCTTGTTGAAGAAGGAAGCGGTTCTGGTTGAGGTCCAGAATGAAAAAATCCTTCGGGCTGTTGCTCAGGAAATGGAGCGGCATTTTTCTGAGCTTTCTTATTATAAGGTCAAGAGGGAATTTGCCGGGCTCCTCGGCCCTGGCAAGATCTTCGTAGTCGGGCAGATGATCCGGATGGGCCAAGAAATGGTTGAGAAACCTGACGGCGATGTCCTCGATCGCCCATTGGGTGCCCGGCATTTCGAGCAGAGAAAGGAGCACCACCATTTTATAGGAGCGGACAGGGCGAAGGTCCTTTTCGAGATGCTGGAGAAACGCTTCTCCAGGGGTGTCGAGGATATCCTTTTCGCAGGGATCCAGCCGGCCGTCTTCGCAGTAAAGCTTCGCCCGCAACCAGTTGCCGAAATGGGAGATGAAAGCCCGCGGATCGATATCATACCCGGCGGCGAAAAGATCCATGAGCTGTGGTGATCTGCCTCCAAGGTTCTCCCTGATCTCGAGATAAAAGCTCTTGAGACGTTCAGCCAATGGGGTATGCCTGCCGAGGATCGTCTTCAATTCATCATCCCAGATCCTCTGGACCTTCAATTCCGGATCCAGGAAGCAGGATGCCGGCAGCATTTTTCGGGGGTCCGGCCGGACTTTCCCTGCAAAGTCTTTGATAAAGGTCTCGATCGACGTGTACCCGCAAAGCGCGAGCGGCGCCACATGCACTTTACGGTAGTTTCCCACGAAATCGATGGCCACCAGAAAATCCTTTCCGGGCGATCGTCGCAGTCCGCGGCCCAGTTGCTGGAGAAAAACCGCAAAGGACTGGGTCGGTCGGAGGAAAAGCACATGGGTAAGCTCAGGGATGTCGACGCCTTCGTTGAAAATATCGACCGAGCAGATCACCTTGAGTGGGTCCTTCTCATCTCGAAGGCATCGAATCGTTGCCTGGCGGGTTTCTTCGGAATCCTCCCCTAGAAGGGCCCTGGCAGGAATCCCATGGCTCAGGCTCAGGTGTCTTGCCGTATACCTGGCGTGGGCGATGGAGGAGCAAAAGGCAAGGGCTTTGATCTTGCCCATTGAAGGCAGAAAATTAGAAAGATTGCGTGCGATGACAGCGGTGCGGGTGTCCGTGCTCAGGGCCTGGTCAAGCTCGTGTTCGTCGTATTGGGTACCGCGCCAAGTGATCCGACTGTAGTCCGTTTCATCATAGACGGCAAAATACTGAAACGGGGTGAGCCAGCCGCGTTCGATCGCCTCCAGAACCCTCAGCTCATAGGCGATATTGTAGCCGCAATGGGCGAGAACATCCCGGCCGTCCATACGCTCCGGAGTGGCCGTGAGGCCTAGGAAGAACTGCGGGCGGAAGTGTTCGATGACGCGCCGGTACGTAGCCGCCTGGCTGTGGTGGAACTCGTCCATCACGATGTAATCGAAAGAATCAGGCGGCAGCTTTTCCAGTGTGGAATGGCGGCTGAGGGTCTGGATCATCGCGAAGACGGCCGGGTGATCTGATGCGGGCCGGTCCTCGGCGGTGCAGAGGGCGCCGAAATAGGGTAAGTTCATGACGGTTCGGAAGCTCTCCATGGCCTTCAGAAGAATTGTCTGGCGGTGGGCGATGAAAAGCATCCTACGGCAGCCGGATGTCCGAAAGTCGAAGGCGGCGAGGTAGGTCTTTCCGATTCCCGTGGCGGCGATGACCGCCGCCCGTTCGACGCCCTGTGCACGCATCTCAGCCAGTTTTTCAAGCGCTTCGATCTGGGGGGTGTTGGGGTGGACAGGCTCCTGGCGGGGTGACGAGCCTTCAGCCACTTGCTTGTCTCGGAAATGCTCGGGGTGGTAAGCTTTAGGGGCTGCGCTTTCAGGGACAGTGTGGAATCGCCGCCGGTAACCTTCGAGGAAGTCTTCGCTGACGGGAACGGACTGCTTCGTCCAGTATTGATCGAAGATCCGGACGGCGGCTTCGAAGGGGGCGGCTTCCTCGAAGGCGAGATTGATCTCGCTCGAAGTGAAGTAGTTCCACTCGATATTGGTGGTGAGCCCTGCCCCGGTGAGGTTCGAGGAACCGATGATCACGGAGCCCACGCCGTCGCGGCGTTTAAAAAGGTATGCCTTGACGTGGAAATCCGGGGGCACCCTGTCGAACGGCATCTGCGGGGGATGAAAAACCCGTACTTCACCGCCTGGTAGAAGGCGTTCGATGTGGCTCAGGTATTCGGGCCGGGTGACGTTGCCCATGGTCGACAGGAGAAGCCGAAGCCTGCCGCCGGACGCAACGAAGCGCTCAAAACCCGTCAAGAGCAGATTGACGGCGGAAGGGGAGGAAAAGGCCGAAGCGATCCAGGCATCGGTGCTCCGCAAAAGTTCGGAACGGATGAGTTCGATCAGGTCCAGGGCGTCGCCGGGATTGAACAGAAAGGCAGGCGTGTCGCGACCGGATGCAGTTTGGGCGATGTATCCGTTAACAGCTTCAAGAAACAGTTTTTCGTGGAAGCAGCCTCGTTCGGCGGCCCTTGTACGGCGAGCCTGCTCCAGATCATGGAAGGTGAAACCTTCTTCACGGAGGGCGGCCAACACAGCCTCCAGCAGGTCGGCGGATTCCGTCAGAACGCCGTGCGAATCCTTTGCTCTCCACGCGGAGAACAGCTCGTGGGCCTCCTCGAGGATCTTCCGGCCGAGGACCGGTCTGAATTCGTCATCGCCAAGCGTCTGCACAAAAGGCGCCTTACCGGCCTCCCGGATGATTTCCGGGATGCGGTCGCGCACGAGCTTGCGGTAAATGACCGGCTTTTCTTCTTGCTGGTCCATCAACCGGGCTCTCCCAGGGGATCTGCGGGTGCATCAGCTTCATGATGGGGTTTTTCGAGCACATACCCGAGCCAGACATCCTTAGGGCGTACCGGTGAAATCTGACGTTGAACATCCAGGATGGTGAAGCCGCTGGAGGCGATCAGCGCGCGTAGCGGCTGATCCTCCCATAGATAGAAGACGCGCCCGTCAGGAATGGACGAGGACCCGCGGCCTTCCTTGAGGGTCAGGAGGACCTTTCCACGTGGTCGGAGCCCCTGCGTAATGTGAAGGAAAACCCGCGAAAGGGACTCATGTGGGACGTGGACCAACGCTCCCACCAGCAGGATCGCGTCGCAGGGGAGAGACCGGAAGTCGAAAGAGCGGAAATCGGCCTCATGGATCTCGCATCCGGCATGGTCGGCGGCCATGCGTGCAAGACTGCGCGAGCGCTCCATGCCGACCACACGATAGCCTCTTTCTTTGAACCAGCGCAGATCGCGGCCGCTGCCGCAGCCTACGTCGAGGAGCAAACTCGCCGGCGGAAGGTATCGGATAAGCGGCTCGAGAAAGGGCGCCGGGTCGATTCCGACCGTCTGCTGGTAATAAGCTTCGTGGTTTTCCTCGTAGAATGAGCCGCTCATAGGTGTTTCAGCGCATCCCCCTTTTCTGCTTTCACAACCGCTCGGCTTGCTGCGCAAACGTGATCATCCTATACCGTCAGGCTGCTGCAAGCGAAACGAGCGCTCCAACAGGGGATCAAAGGCCTCTCGTTTTTCATGGGTGAATGGGGTAAGCCTAAGGCGATGCAAAACTCAGGGGATGTTTTCCTTTTTAAAGAACCCCATTTTTCGGGAAAGGCCCTCTTAAACAGATGTCTTCGGGAAGCGTGCATGCTTTTGCCGCTTCGCTGCTGTAGCGCCCGATTCCGTACCGAGTGAGATCGAATTCTGAGGTGCACCGCGATTCTATTCGTTTATATTCTGAACCGATATGATATCCTGCCCCTCGAGTCAACCTCAAAGACATGTCGAGGCGGCGGTGTGGCAATCGAGGCGTGGGATTGGCGAGGTCTTGACGAGGCCGGCGGGGAGGAGCCGGATCTGGTGGCAGGAGCCGGAAGGGGCAGTTCGGCAGTGTGGAAGGCGGAATTTTCGCGTCATGGCGGCTCGGCCTGCGCGCTTGGTGGGCGGGGCGATGCGGACGGTCAGATACGGGGCGCTCAACGGCGGAGCCAAGGGTGCACTGATAGGGACTGAGAAATGAACAGGCAAGGGGGGATCGCCTTTTGCCAAAGGAGGGGCNCCATTTCCGCATACAACCGGACAAATCAGTTCGTGCAAAACGACACCTCTTGCGCGGCCGCCCAGGATGACCGGCAATGCATCGTGTGCGGCATGTTCTCGGCCCATTTTTTTGCCTGGGTGGACGGGGCTCGATACGAGCGCTGCGGCACTTGCGGTGCAACGTTTCTGAATCCGGCACAAAGGTTGTCGAGCGAAGCGGAGTCCGCGCAGTACCGCCTGCACCGAAATGATCCGGCTGATGACGGCTACCGCCGATTCCTGTCGAAGCTTGCAGATCCGTTGCTGCAACGGCTGCCTCTGCGGGCGAAAGGGTTGGACTTTAACAACCCGTTTGCATCCGAGTGCACGAATGGTACTCGGAATCAGCAATCTTTGGTTGCTCCCATATCTCACTTGTTATGACATGCAATAACTTTTCCACGACGAGATTCGCGCAAGCAAATTCAAAGGGGCTTTTGCAGATCATCACCGATTATGCATATGCTTTGACCACCCTGGATCGGTTTGATCACGGGACGCTGATCATCGAGGAGGTCACGCGTCCGGCACCCTATGTGTCGACCTATGATGCGGCCATGAAAATCGTAAAGGCCATGCAACCCGGATTCGGCGGCTTGTTCGGGTTGGAAAAGGACCGAGGAACCCTTGAGCAAGAACAGCTCAGGGCTTTTTCTTTGTCCAAACCTGTCCGGCCGCTTCCAGCCTCTTCGCCGCCCGACCGGCGATTCTTTCTAGCCGCTTTTTTTGGATACCCGGCCATCCTGCGCTGGATGATCGAGGGTTGCCTGAATTGGCGGGAGAATGGTCTCCTGCAGCCGGAGAGCGTGAAGGAAACCACGGCCCCCTATTTTGACGAGCAGGACCATGACCTCTCGCCATTTTACAGGCACCACACAGAGAAAAAAGGAAGAATGGCAGGAATCCTACGAAAACTACTGATGACGCATGACAGAAGTGACAGGTGAAGCCACTCATCGCTCAAGCGGGCGTGCGCACATGAGCGATGACGCGACATCATCACCCTGACAAAAACCATGATACTTACAAAAAAGTGTAACTGTTTTTATCATGGGCTGTCTTCAATAACCAGTCTTCCCGCCGCACGCATGTCCTTGATGAGCAAAAACAGGTGGAAAGGGTCCGTGGGGCTGGGCTCGAAATCCCAGGAGAGATACCACTGCTTGGCGTGCTCGTCCTTGGCGTGTGCCAGCAACGCACGGATGCCGGCTATATCTGCCGCCTGCAAGGTACGCAGGATGGCGTCCTTGAGCAGGGCCCGACCCAACCCCTGGCACTGAAACCTCTGATCCACGCCGAGGCGGGCCAGCAGCATGACGGGCACTCGATGTCTGGCAATCCCCTTTATCACCCGATGGGGCGCTTCATCAAAGCCGACGCTGCCCACACAGAGGCTGTAGTAGCCAACGACATCGCCGCCCACGCAGGACACATAGGTCTGGGCGCTGTTGGCTCTCTGGTTGACAAGGGCATAGCGGTGCAAGAACAGATTCAATTCATGCTGACCGCAATCGAAAGCTCCTGCCTCGGCCGCTGCCGTGAGTTTGTGGACCGGACCAAAGCGGCCGCCCATCAGTCAAGAGCGCCAGGATCGTTCAGCAGTTTGCTCAGGCGAGGCTTCTTCTGGACCGGACGATCCAGCATCTCCTGAAACTCTTTCCAACGAGCCTCATCCAGCAGGAATAGCCGTCGGTCAGCCAAAGCCTGGTTGGCCGCGACAATCCCCGCCTCCAAAATGAACTCACTGACGTTTTTATGGGACGCCTTGGCCGCTTCCTGCAACAGCGCCTTCGATGAGGGAGTGAGCCGGACGTCGATTCGTTCTGTCTTCGTCTGAGTGGTGGACGACATTTGGAATCCTCCTTGTTTCTCCACATTGAAGATAATGTACGGAAGATGTCCTGACAACAAAAATTTGTGTCCGTCGAGAAAAAAGTTGCGCAAAGCCGACGTTTTCCGTTTCGCCCCGGTATGGATGCAAAGTGTCCTTCCGGCAGGCGTGCTTAACACGCGGGGCCGGGATGTTATAAGGTAGCGCCATCCCATTTGGATTATATAAGGAGGATGGCGATGGAAACCACTTCGAGGAACCCTGTCCCATACAGCAGCCACTCCCAGCCCGACCTCGTCGAGGTCGAACGCCGGTTTGCCGAGTGGCGCCGGCAGCGCGGCAAGAAGCGTGCCCTGATCCCGCAGGAGTTGTGGGAGGCGGCGGTACAGCAATGCAGAGGGCATTCTGTTTCCGAGGTATGCCGCAGGCTGAGGCTTTCCTTCACAGAGCTCAAGAAGCGTCTCTCCTCTGATCATGCCACTCCGGAGCTGATCCAGCTGGACACCACCTGCCTCTTCGGCCAATGGGTCGTCGAGTGCGAACGTGCGGATGGCAGCAGGCTGAAGCTCTCGGGAACCGGTCAACCGCCCGATCCTGAAAGCATTCTCGGGCAGTTTCTCTCATGATCCAGATCACTGCCCACATGCGGATCCTGCTGGCAGTGGACCCGGTGGATTTCCGCAAGGGCATCGACGGTTTGGTGGCAGTATGCCGGCAGAAGCTGGCCGTGGATCCATTCAGCGGCGCTCTTTTCATCTTTACCAACAAGTCCCGTCAGGCCCTGCGCATCCTGGTCTATGATGGCCAGGGATTTTGGTTGTGCCATAAACGCTTGTCTCGGGGTCGTTTCTTGTGGAACTTCGGCCCGGGCGCCATCCGCGATCTGGCGGCTGCTCAACTCCAACAGCTTTTGTGGAACGCCGATCCGTTCAAAAAAATCCCGGAGGATTTTCGGCGGATAGAAAAAAATCGGTAATGTCCCCATTTGGTTGACATTTAGAGCAACCCTGATTACAATTTCCTCCAAATGAATACACCTTTCATGCGGAGGCAATCGATGGTCGAGCTTGAGAGACATTTCTGTCCGAATCAAGAATGCAAGGATTATGGGTTGCGCAATCGAGGCAACATTGCCATGCGTGGCAAGTACGGCAAGGACAAAAGCCGCGATCTGCTTTACTGTCGCACCTGTGGCAAACGCTTTGCCGCCACCCAGTCCAGCGCGCTTTTTGGCCTGCATCTGCCGGCGGAAACGATTCGTGCGATCATCCATCATGCAGCCGAGGGCATAGGAGTCCGGGCCACGGCGCGCCTGCTCGGATTGGACAAGGACACGGTAAACCGGGTAATCCTGCGCGCCGGCGAGCACTGCGCATCCGTGCTTTCCAGCCTGTTGACCTCGCTGGAACTAACCGAGGCGCAAATGGATGAGCTGTGGACCTTTGTAAAAAAAAGGAAAATTCTGGCACCGCCCAAGACTTCGAGGGCCGGTACGGGCGGACCTGGATCTGGACGGCCATTGACGTCCCTACACGATTGCTGATCACGTCCTGGATTGGCGGGCGAGAATTGGACGATGCCCGGCAGATGCTTCAGGATTTGACCGCTCGAGGTTGCGGTAAGCCCCTGTTCGTATCGGACGAACTGCCGCATTACGCCACGGTTTTGGCAGAGTTGTTCCACCAGCAGGTGCCGCCGGCGCCGACAGGGAAACGGGGCCGACCCAAGAATCCTGAACGTGTGATCGATGAGGATCTGGATTATGCCACGGTACACAAGACCCGCGAGGGCGGCCGTGTAGTTCAAGTGGAACGTAGGGTGGTCTTCGGAAGCGAGCGCAGCGTGTATGAGCGGTTGAGGCATTCGCCCAGCCATACCATCAATACCGCCTTTGTCGAACGATCCAATCTGCACTGGCGGCTTTGGGACGCCCATTTGGTACGCAAAGCGCCTACCTTCGCGCGCTCGCTGCGCTGGCTTCGCGCCAAGTTCGCCATCTGCGTGGCCTGCTACAATTTGATCCGCCCGCACGGAACGCTTAGCCGAGGCAGGGACCGGATATTCCGCCCCAAGACCCCCGCCATGGCGGGAAACGTAACGGACCATCCGTGGTCGTTTTTGGAGTTGTTGATGGATCCAGTTATCTGTCAATGATATGGTGACACTACCAAAAATTTTACATGCCGAAAATTTATTGACCTCTGCACGGCTGCCGGAAGGACACGTTTGAATTGATCATGGATGGAGATCTAATACCGCGAAACCGGGTGGAACCTCTCCATAGAGAAGCAAATGAACTCACAGCGATATTCGTGTCATCCATTCGTGCTGCAAAATCTTCAATCTCCAATCAAAAATCGAAAATGGATTGACCACGAATGAACACCAATGAACGCCAATTGAAAAAACTGATTCACAAGGGCGAAGGCCTCGATCTTGAATTCAAGACCTGCCGCAACCAGCTCAATCGGGATGTTTATGAGACGGTGTGAGCCTTTTTGAACCGGCATGGCGGTACGATTTTATTGGGGGTCACGGATTCCGGAGATATACAAGGCATTGAACCGGATGTCGTTTCACAAATAAAGAAAAACTTTGTTACCACCATCAACAACCCGCAAAAAATCCACCCTTCGGCCTACATATCGGTAAATGAGGTGACTGTTGAAGGAAAACCGGTACTTCGCGTGTATGTCCCGGAAAGCTCGCAGGTCCACAGATGCAACGGGCGCATCTATGACCGCAATGAGGACAGCGATTTTGACATTACGGATCATACGCGGCAGGTGGCTGACCTTTATCAACGAAAACAGACCACTTACTCAGAGAACAACATCTATCCTTTTGCCAGGCTGGACGATTTACGTTCTGATCTCATCGACAAATGCCGCCGGCTGGCCGGAGTCTGGCGGGATGATCATCCCTGGCTCGGTATGGACGACATGGGCCTGTTGAAAAGCGCCCAACTCCACCAGACCAATCCGGAAACCGGAAAAAGCGGTATCACACTGGCAGGCATACTTTTACTTGGCAATGACCAGCTTATTCTATCAGCCGTACCCCATCACCGAACCGATCTCATTTTGCGAAAGGTCAACCTGGATCGCTATGATGACCGGGATCTGGTCAGAACCAACCTGATTGAAAGCTACGAACGGATCATCGCCTTTGTGTAGAAGCATCTGCCCGACCCCTTTTTCCTCGAAGGCATGGAGCGGATAAGTCTTCGCGATGCCATTTTCCGTGAAGTTGCCTCCAATATCCTGATTCATCGGGAATACACCAACGCCTTTCCCGCCAAGCTGATCATCGAACGGGGCCAGGTCCGCATGGAAAACAGCAATAAACCCAACGGATTCGGCGCTCTCGACCCCGCGAATTTCACGCCGTTTCCAAAAAACCCGGTAATCGGAGCGTTCTTCCGGGAAAACCACCGTGCTGACGAGCTCGGCTCCGGCATGCGCAAGCTGATGCGGTATGGCAAGGCTTATGGCGGCGCTGATCCTGAGATGATCGAAGAAGATGTTTTCCGAATCATCGTCAAGGTGCCTGAATTTGAACAGGTTGTTGAAGTTGCAGGTGAAGTGACGGGTGATGCCACTCCGAAGCAGGTGACCAAGTCGGGACTGAGTCGGGCCCATGAGGCCCATGACGGGGCCCATGATGAGGCCCATGAGCCTGTGAGCGAAATCGAACAAAGAATCCTGCTCGCCTGTCTCGATTCTCCACAAAACACCCCGCAACTGCTTGCTCTGCTTGGATACGAAAGCCGAACGGGAAACTTCAAGAAGGCACTCTCACGCTTGATGGATTTAGCTTGTTTGGAGATGACTATTCCGGATAAGCCCAGAAGCAAGAAACAGAAATACCGGCTGACTGAGAGGGGGCGGAAGGTGCTGAAAGGAATCGAAGGAGGCTGAGAGTGACCAAGTGACTGCACAAGTCGAGTGTGCCCATGATCGAACTTGGTCAGAGGAAAAGTGACCAAGTTAGTCTCGGGTTCCGTGTCACGGGCGGGTCGCGAGTCAAAACGACCCGAAACCCGCGACACGGAACCAGAGACCTGAGTGGAGCGAATACCTCGTCCTCCCTATCCGCATAGGATCTTTATCAGGCCGCGCGCTGACATCCTCAAGGAGGCCACTGCTGCCTACTTTGACGATCTGGACTTTTTTGGGCAATGGATCGAGGAGTGCTGCGAGACAGGACCGCGCCTGACATGCAGGACCGCCTCTTTGTTCGATTCGTGGAAAACATTCCCGGAGCGGAGCAGTGAACCTGCCGGCAGTACAAAGACCTTCAGCGCCAACTTATCCAAGCGGGAGTTCATGCCAGGCCGAACAAAGTATGCGCGGCAGTTTTCGGGCATTTCCATTAAGAAACCAGACGAATGGCAAGATGCCTACGACAGGTAGGGGTGACAGGTGACGGATGGTGACAGGTAAAACCTATTATCGCTCACACGCGCGTATGGGATAAACCGGAAAATGCGTCCAGAAGATTGGGGAACCTCGTTGAGCAATGTCCCTTATCGACTGTAGGCTATCATTTTTTGGGCGTCAGCGAGAACCAAGAAGTACGTCAGAGGCAGTAGTGGAGAGAGGCGAAATCCCGCATGCTCATAGAATCGGGCAGCCCTCTCATGCAAGGCATGTACAAGCAAGGCCCGAATGCCCGCGATCTCCGCCGCTTGCAGCGTCCGGAGTATAGCGTCCCGAAGCAGGTCAAGGCCGAAACCTTGCCCTTGCCACTCCTCGTCAACCGCGAGGCGGCCCAACACCATGACGGGAATGGGATCAGGCATGTTGCGCCGCACCTTAGAGGGGGCCTCGAGGGCGGCGACAGCCCCGGCAGCCAAGGCATAATACCCGATCACGCGGTCGTTTTCGGTGATGACATAAGTCCTGGATGCACCGCTGGACTGGTTTGCCAACGCCCTCCGCTTGAGCCAATCGTCCATGCTCGGTTCGCCGGAGCGAAACGACAGAACGTCGTGATTCCCTGCAAGAGGCTCCGGCGCGTTGATCATTTCTCCCACCGAGGCTTACGCGACATGAGGGCCTTCAAACGCTCGTTCGAACTCGGGGGGCTGTCCAGGAGCCTCTGAAATTCCAGGAATTGTTCGGCCGAAACCCGAAACAGCACCTGGTCTAGAATGGCGTCCTTCGCAGCCCTGGTAACCGCGTCAAGGATGAACTCCGTTCTCGTCTTGTTGCTGAGCGAAGCGGCCTGATCAATCAGGTTACGCTGCGCGGGGGCCACCCGGATATTGATGTTCGTGCTGCGGCTCAGTTGATCAGTCTGCGCCATGGCCTGTTCCTCCTATATTGATACCATAAAGCATCGCGCGTTACGTGTCAATACATTGTGTGCACAAAACCTTTGTAAGGGAATACCGCCGTTGAGGGTCTCATCTGGGGCATTCAGAACCATTGATCATCACGCCCACGCACGCGCATACGCGCATGGAGGGGAAAACGGATTCGATGACCCTGATGCCCCCTCTCAATTTCACTGGCTGGCCACCAAGGTCGAGCATGATGGACGGATGGACGGATTGGACAGATAAAACCATTAATCGCACACGCGCGTATGGGATAAACCGGAAAATGCGTCCAATCCGTCCAATCTGTCCAGCTGAAGGAGATACCGGTATATGACGACAAAGAAAGAGCTGTTAACCAGGATCAGGCTCAATTGTCAGGAGTGCGTGGGCGGCCCCAGGGCATGCGAGCGGCAGATGGGACATAAGGCCGAACCTGGGTTCCGGGTGGGTAGTCAAAGGGTAGCCGAAAACGGCATTAAATCCGAACGGTTAGATGCAGGCCCGAAAAACGCGTGTTACTACGCCTCTGAATGACGGTTCACAACTTCTAGAATCGGTTTAGGGATTGAAATCTTTAATGTTTTCAGAGTATACAGGACCTCCTCCAGGGGTTCATTGCGTCGAAAGAATAGGTGACTGGGGGTCTCGAATTCCGTGGCTTGGAACTGAGCCAAGGCATGATGGAGCCAGCCCCATGTCTTGCCGGGCATGAACTCGGCTACCCGTTGGAGCAACAGGGCCAGCACACAGATTTTGATATGCGCTTCAATTCGACGCGGCAACCAATGAACCATAGGAGTCATATGGATCTGAGTGCTCTTCATCGTACGGAAACAGCGCTCGATGATCAGGAGGTTTTTGTACCCTGTGGCGGCATCTTCTGCCTGGAGGGTGTCATCATTGGTGATGAGGACCCATTTGCCGTCAAGCTTCCGGGCCGCTTCGATCTTGGCTGTGTCGATGAAGATCTTCCCGGCCTTGCTGATGCCGAGATAGCGTCTGGTGCGTTGGGAGGCCAGGAGCTCGATCGCCCATTTGGCCGTGGCATCCCAATCCCTGTGACGGTCGAGCTCCTGCCGCAGCTCTTCCAGGACAGATTCCCGGTGCAGATTTTGCCGTTCCGCTTCCCTCGGGTTGAAGCAGACGAAGGTGCGCCTGCGCAAGGCCCCGGTGCCGATTTCGACCTCTTTGACCTGGAGATTGTCCCCTACCTTTTTGTATCGTCCGCCACGGGTCAAAACTTCTTCCTTGATCTCTTTGACGCTCCCCGCCCTGGCAGCCAGGGAGGTATTTACCCCCGCCCAGAGACAGGCGTTTGCGGTTGTCTTCAGAGTTCATGCCGGCATCGGCGACAAAGAGGCAGCGGTTCAACTGCCATCCGCTCAGATCTTTTTTGACCGTTTCGATCGTAGTCACATCCGCCGTGTTGCCCGGGAACACCCAGGAGCGGACCGGAAACCCCTCTCGAGTGACCGCCAGAGCCACCACCACTTGAGGGTTCCACGTCCCATTTTTGGATTTCCCGCGCTTGCGCAGGCCGGATACGGGCCGGGACAGATCCTCTTCGCCGCCCTCCGCGCTCACGACGAGCTCGGCATCTTCGAAGCCCTCTGCAACGAGACCTGAAAGCGATGGTGGACCGAGAATTGATCGTCACCGAGGGTGAAACCCACCAACTGCTCTACCGGCTGGCGGAAGGGGATTAATCTTTGCGACAGGTTTGCGACACTGTTTGTGACAAACCTGTCGCAAAGATCAACCCCTCCCTCAGAAATGGGTTGATCTTTGCGACAGGTTTGCGACACTGTTTGTGACAAACCTGTCGCAAAGATCAACCCCTCCCTCAGAAATGGGTTGATCTTTGCGACAGGTTTGCGACAATGTTTGCGACACTTTTAAGACAGCCTTTGCGACAAGCGCATGGCGCTGTTGTTAGGAAATGTGACTTGACACCGCTCCCGGTCCGCCGGGAACGGCCTGCTCTTTGATAACCCATTGATATTACAGGTTTTCGGTTAACTGCAGGAGAGAGAGAATGGTTATGAAGCGGGTTGCACAAGGGGAGCCAAAATTCAATCCGCTGATTTCAGCGGTTCTTGTTTAACGCAAGACCCAGTGGGGTGATCCCCTCGGGGTCTCGTCGTTTCCGGCGTGCCCACGCCGGCTTACGCCCGCCCGCACATTTACCCCGATTCTCCGTTTCGAAGCCCGCATTCCGGGGGCCGGGTGCAACCCTGGGGGTTGCGGGCGCTCACCGAAAATGTCCTTTCCGAATTCTCCCGTTCTCCGTTTTTCGACCCGCCTTGTTTAACAGCCCGGTTGCATCCGGGCACCCGCTTCGACCTTTCGAACTCCCCTCCGATAGGTATCTGCCGAAAGCCGGACCACTTGGTCCGGCGAAAGCGGATTACCAGACAGCGGAAACGGTCGTGAGAACGGAGACCGTTGTAGGTGCCGGGCGGACTCCGACGACGGCCGATGAAATCTTAATTTTCCCTGAATATTCAGCAATGATCAGACATACTGTTATCACTTAAAAATAAGTGGAAACGTTTTGTCTGGAACCCAACATGAAAGAAAGACCTGAAGAAATCTTCCGCAAACACGGTGGCCAGCTTCGAATGAGTCAGGCAATGGAGCGAGGCATCACCCGCTACATGCTCTATTCGCTCAGGGACAAGGGCGTCATCGAGCAGGTGAGCAGAGGTATCTATCGGCTGGTGGACCTGCCTCCGATCAGCAATCCCGATCTGGTGACGGTCAGCCTTCGCTTCCCAAACGCCGTCATTTGTCTTGTCTCCGCACTGGCCTATCATGACATCACGACCCAGATTCCACATATGGTTTTCGTGGCGGTGCCAAGAGACTCACGGATGCCTTCGCTTGACCATCCTCCCATCCAGGCCCATAGATTTTCGAATGAAGCATATAGGTCCGGCATCGAAGAGCACCCGATTGATGGAGTGCCCGTTAAAGTCTACAGTCCCGAGAAAACCCTGGTCGACTGCTTCAAGTTCCACAACAAAATCGGAATGGACTTGGTCCTGGAAGCACTGAAACTCTACAAGACACGAAAGAAGTTCAACCTCGGCGAACTGCTCGGATACGCCAAGATCTGCCGGGTAGAAAAGGTGATGCGGCCGTACCTGGAGGCAATGATATGACGTCTCCCAAAAACGTGTCCGCGTCCGTCCGGCAGCGCCTCCTGAATCGTGCCAAAAATGACCATAGACCATTTAACGAGTTGCTTCAATATTATGCCATGGAGCGATTCCTCTACCGGCTGTCCCAATCGGTTCACGTCGACCGATTCATTCTCAAAGGGGCTCTGATGTTGAGGGTCTGGCGTTCCCCAGAACTTCGTCCGACCATGGACATTGACATGCTGGGAAGAACGAGCAACGAGGAGACCGACATCGTCGCGCAGGTCCATGACATATTGACTGTGGATATCGAAACGGACGGGCTGGCCTTCGATCCTGCTTCCATTCAAGCCGAACGGATTAACGCAGATGCGGATTACGAAAGGATCAGGATTCGGTTCCTTGGCACATTGGGCTCAGCGAGAATCAATATGCAGATTGACATCGGCTTTGGTGACATCGTTTATCCGGAGCCGGAAAGATTGGATCTACCGACCATGCTGAATTCCCCGGCGCCAAGGTTGCTCTGCTACAGTCGCGATCCGATGATCCTTGGTAGCCTAAAAATAGCTATTTATCCAGGTCAGTAGCCATTTGCCGATCTTGCCTTCTAAAGAATGATCTCCCAGCGAGCGCCCCGCCCCCTGCCGACAAGCCGAACCTTGCCTTGTTTTTTCAGCTCAGCGAGGATTTTCTTGATCAGTTGCGTGCTGGCCGATGGAAGTTGGGCTGCCAGGTCTCCCAGTGTGAACTGCTCCACTTGAGCGAGAACGGTCTGTTTTACCAGGTCGCTTTTGGCGGGACGGGCCTCCGTCGACTCCACCTGTCGTTCGAACTCTTTGTAAGCAAGGCGCAACATGCTCAGAAAATGGTTCCACCAAGGCAGAAGTTCGTTCTTGCCTTCATGCCATCCTTGTGAGCATTCGGCCAGGACGCCATAATAATCTTCCTTGCTCTGCTCGACCAGACGTTCCAAGCTGACGTACCGTGCAACCTGGAAACCATGTGACTGAAGCAAGAGTGTTGTCACCAGTCGTGAAACACGTCCATTCCCGTCCCGGAATGGATGGATGCACAGAAGGTCGAACACGAAAGTGGCGACGACTAAAAGCGATGGAAGTTGTTCACCGTCACAAGCTTCTCTATAATTCCGGCAAAGCGTATCCATAATTTTCGGTGTGTCCTCGGCGGAAGTGGGAACAAACCTGATTTTCCTCTCGCCGTTAGGCAGAATCTCGATGATTTCGTTATCCCGTTTTTTCCATTCGCCTGCATCGCCCGAAAAACCACCCTGAGCGAACGCGTGAAGCCGCTGGATGGCCTTCGGTATGATGGACACTTGGCGCTTTCGCGAATAAATCCAGTCCAAAGCCTGTCGGTATCCCGCGAGTTCTTCTTCAGAGCGGTCCCGGGGCTTGGACTTTCCCAAAACCACCGGACGGAGACGGTCGGCCGCTATGGTCACGCCTTCTATCCGATTCGATGATTCCACACTCTGGATAATCGCCTGTTCCCTCAGAACATCGAGAACTTGCGGTTTCTGCCTAATCCATAGGTCTTGCTTGCCGCGGGCTTCCATACATGCGCCGAGAAGCCAACCCGTACCCACTGGGATCGAAATATCAGCCAACTTTTTTTGGTCTAAAGACAACAATGTCGATTACCTCCATCTAATGATAGCTTAATAATGGCCTATTTCGATTCCAGTAGCCAATTCTTTTTTCGAAAGGAGCGGCATCCATTCGAACAAACAGGAAAAAAAGTTACTTGTCGGAATAAAGAGTTATAAATCGGCTTTCGGCAAGAAAAATCATTACAGGTACCCCGCTCAAATTCTTCATATCAGCTCTTGTCCCGCCCACCGACGTTCCTTCCCCGCCTCCGGTAGATAACCCCAGGGGCGGGCTTTCCCCGCCACACGGCGCAAATATCGCGCCCACAAGGGCAAAAACACCAAAAGGAATCCGCTGGAAACACGAGCCGACAGGATACCCCGAAAGCCCCGCATCCGGGGCAAGCGCTCAGACACCGCCGCGGCGGCGAAAGGGCCTTTGCTGGCCGTGAATACCAGCCAGGGGGCAAACCCCTGATCGGCACCCAGAAAACGACACAGGCGCGGCCTGGGGCCCCGTGTACGAGGAACTGATGACTTTTGACGACCCCTAGCTCCTCCCGGCCATTGAACGGTTGGATGGGTTTCATCCCGGCGTTCCCTACCTTAGCGGCGGGGCTTTAGCCTTCCCAAGTCAAGGACCTCCGTTTCAGCTTGGCTCAGTCTCACTGACTGGTGTGCCAGCAGCCAATTCGAATACTAATGGTGATAAACCTGCCTATTTAATACCAACACTACTTCTTCTGATGGACGACAAGAAAGCGTTTGAAATTATAAATCGTTCGTACCATGCTTCAATTTTCAAGTGCCCTCTGTGTCCATGTGGGTGAGACACGCCCCCCTTGAAAATTTATTGTAGGGCGGGTAAGGATAATGGCCATGAAGGAAATGGATGGCGATTCGGGGTGGGAATATGAGATCGCACTCCATGCGGAAGCGCTTTTTGGTAAAGAACGCGAAGAGGATAAGGGCTGAGCTGAAGCGATGAGCGAATATCAATACTACGAATTCCTGGCCATTGACCGGCCCTTGACACCGGATGAGATGGCCGAGCTGCGGGCGATTTCGACACGGGCCAGGATTACGGCGGTCAGCTTCACCAACGAATACCATTGGGGTGATTTGAGGGGTGACCCCCTCAGCCTGATGCAGCGCTATTTCGACGCGCATGTCTATGTGGCCAATTCGATGACCTGCCTATTCATGGTGCGGTTACCTATCGATGCCTTGACTGAAGAGACGTCCAAAGCCTTTGCTGTGTCTTACCGGTTGGATATCAAGACCACCAGAACCCATTGGATCATGACCTGGACTTTGGCGGAGTCGGAAAATTACGACCGTTTCGGCGTGGAAGACGGCCAAGGTTGGATGGCGAGACTGGCACCGGTGCGGGATGAACTACTGCGCGGGGATCTGCGCAGTCTGTACATCGGGTGGCTGGCGGCGGCCGCCGGGGAAATGATGGATGACGATGCGACAGAACCGCTGTCCTTGAACGGGCTGGGAAACCTGAGCGCAGCCCAGCAGGCCCTTGCCGAATTCCTCGAGGTTGACCCCGATCTGCTGGCAGGAGCCGGAATGGGCTGCCCGGCAGCGCCGAAGGCGGAATTTTCACGCCAAGAAATGGAAAAATGGATCGATGCATTGCCCCGGGAAGAGGTGAATTCGATCCTGAAGCAGCTGCTGGAGGGCGAAGGGCAGCAGGCCGAACGGTCGCTCAAGAACCGGTTCGCATCCTGGCGGCGAGGCCTTCAGGCAGCCGAGACCGGCGCATCTCGGCGTACTTTGGGAGAGCTGCGGCAGAATGCCGAAATGGCCCGCCAAATAAGGCTCGAAAGGCAAGAACACGACCGCAGGCAGCGGGAACTCAAGCGCCGAAAGGAGCGGGATGCGTATCTGAGGAGATTGTCCAACGATTTTCCCAAGGCATGGGCATCGGTTCGGGAACCCGTCGAGCGCGGATCCGGGCTCGGGTATGACGAGGCCTGCCGTGCGCTTGTCGACATTTCCGAAGCCTACACGCTTTATTCGACCAAGAAGCGATTTCAACAGGAATTGAAGAAATTCATGGCAAAGCACCTGCGGCGCAAGGCGTTGATTCAACGCCTGGTAGAGGCCGGAATCTGGGAGGATCGATAAAAAATGAGCACGCGAAGCCCTAAAAACGATCGGGAACTCCCCGCCCTGGATGAGTTGATCGAGGAAATCACGGTCGACGCCTACGGTGATGATGAGCAGCTCTGGGCTTTCCGGCAAGCCTTCGAGGATGAGGTCCCACTGCCGGCCGACGGGTTCGTCATCGGTGAACCGGTTTCGCTGATGGCGGTGGACTACGATGGCAATGAACGGCGCGGTTTGACAGCAAGATGCCGTCGCGAGGACGGGTCCGAATATGTGGTTGCGGCCCCCGATGTCGTGTTGCCGCAAGCCTCGGCAGGTGCACGCTATATCGCCGCCTACCGAAGGTGGCTCAACCTCGATCCTTACCCGATCGAGGAACCGAAACCCCTCGGACGCGGAAAACAGCACAAGGCAACAGCGGATGACGTCGACCTGAGCAAGCCGGTCGAACTGGTCGCCTTATTGGTCAAGGAGCGGGCCGCGCGGTGTCGTTTGCTGGGGAGTGACCGGATCGTTACCCTGCGCGCGAGCAGCCTCTGGGATGCAATACCTGGTGCCATCCTCACGATAACGCCCCGAAAGCAATGGCGCTACGGTGGCCATCCCTATCTCTCCGGCGAGATCCAGTCGATTCGAATCGACGTGAAGGCCCTCGATCTGGTGCCCCTGGCGCTCGAAGATATGGGCATGTGGGACCCTGATGAAGGGTATTGGGGTGAAGAAGACGAACCTGTCGAGGAATGGGCACGGCCGATCATCGCCCACGGCCCCCGTCCCATGTTCGAAATGGAGCAGGTGCTGCCCGGTGAGGATCCGAACGATCCTTTCAGCGATCCCATCACCCGGTCCAACGATTTCAAACATGCCGGCGAACATGAAGAGGCGCTCAGAATTTTGATGGATTTGTGCCAGGCGGACCTCCGTTGCCTCGATGCCCATTCGCATTTAGGACATTTCCTTTTTGACCACCTTCCCGGGGTTGCCATCCGGCATTACGAAGTCGGTCTGCGCATCGGCGAACTGTCTTTGGGTGCCCATTTTACCGGTGTGCTGCCATGGGGCTTTACCGACAACCGTCCGTTTCTGCGCTGCATGCACCGTTATGGTTTGTGCCTCTGGCGGCTTGGGCGTTTTGAAGAGGCGGAGCACCTATTGGAGAAGATGCTCTGGCTGAACCCGTCCGACAACCTGGGCGTGCGCTTTGTCATCGGTGACGTGAAGGCAAAAACAGCCTGGGAGGATCGTGAAAACGAGTGAGGAGATGCCGCAAACAGCCTGCCCAAAAGAAGATGATCGTCAAGCAGCCTATCCCGTTTCATCGGAATCGGCCTGATCTTTGATAACCCACTGATATTCAAGGGCTTCGGTCAACTCTGGAAGAAAGCGAACGCTTATAAAGAATATTGCATACAGGGAACCGAAAATACATCCGCTGATTTCAGCGGTTTTTATTTAACGCACGCCCCCTTGGGGATCACCCAACGGGGTTTTGTCCGTTCGGCCTAGTCCTCCGATTTCATCCCACCTTGGAAAAGTACCGCGGGCAAGTCATCGAGCCCCACCCGCAGGCTATCCGCTCGGTTCTGTGATATCAGCCGGCGCGGGCCGGCTCGAAGGCCGGGACTTTGCATTTTTCGGCAGCCTTTGCGAGGGCTGGATCCTGTGTGGCGAGGGGAAGATCGAAGCGCATGGCGAGGTCCAGATAGGATGCGTCATAGGTGGAAAGCCCGTGTTCCCGAGCGAGTGAGACGATCTCTTTGAGCATCCGCTCCGGGGTTTCCTGTTCAACCGTAATGGGCAAGCCGCCCAAAAGGGCGAGAAAGCGCACGACCGCAGCGTGACTGAGTCGTTTTTTCCCTTCAGCCGCAAGGAGTACATTGCCCACTTCAAGGGGCCAGATGGCAGGCACCAAGACCTCCGCGGATTCGAGGCTTTCGAGGACGGCCTCCGCGTAGCTGTTTCCCTCATCCTCGAAGCACCACGACATGACGACGGAGTTGTCGACCACGAAACGCGCGGACATCAGCGCCTTCCCTCGTCGATCATGTCGCGAACCGAAAGTCCGTCAAGGCGGTGGGCGCTTCGAAACTGTTTCAATTGATCGATGACGTCCCGCACGGGAGTCCTTTTCGAGGAATCCGCAGGTTGCAGGGTCGCGACAGGTACGCCGTGCTTCGTGATCGTTATTTTCTCACCCTTGGCGACACGCTCCAGAAGTTGGGGGAGATGTGTTTTTGCCTCGTAGGCTCCGATTGTCTCCATAAGCTCCCTCCACAATTAAACCAGTCTACGACTAGTCTAAAAAAGTCCGCCCCGAAAGGCAAGTTTTTTTCCTATAATAAGAACACTAAAATCGTTCAGCTTTTATGATTAGAAGCAGGGCATCTTTTTCGTATTTGATCGTAAAAATCCTCTGTCCTGCAGTGCTGCCCTCTTTCGATTGAGAAGAATGAGAGCGCTGGAAGGGCAAAACCTTTTTTCGCGGAGGGCGGCCAGGATAGCATCGAGCAGGTCGGCGGATCCCGTCAGAGTAGCGTGTGAATCCTTTGATCCCCGGGCTGAGAACAACTCGTGGGCCTCCTCGAGGATCTTCCGGCCCAGAGCCAGTCTGAATTCGTTTCCATCCGGAAATGGTCTTTTTGGCCAATCTCGGCGTCAATCTGCACGTTTGCTTGTGCGGCGACCTGCAGGTCGCCTCCGCGCAAACGCTTG